>CAVJKE010000057.1:0-9374 GCA_963649695.1 bacterium | reverse complement strand
TAATTATAGTAATTAATATGTTGCAGGAGATTGAAAGAAAATTTCTGGTCTGCGGAGACTACAAGGCTTCCGCTTACAAGGCGTTGCGGATCTCGCAAGGCTATCTTTGCAGCGATCCGGCAAGGACGGTCAGGGTAAGGCTGAAGGACGACAAGGGCTACCTTACCGTCAAGGGGGCCGGAGACGAGAGCGGGATGAGCCGCTTCGAATGGGAGAAGGAGATTTCCGCCGACGATGCCAAGGCATTGCTGGCGATCTGCGAACCCGGAGTCATCGACAAGACAAGGCATCTTGTCAAGGTCGGCGGCCACACCTACGAGGTGGATGAGTTCCACGGTGACAATGAGGGTCTTACCGTGGCCGAGATAGAGTTGTCCGATGAAGCCGAGGCCTTCGAGCGGCCATCCTGGCTCGGAAAGGAGGTGACCGGCGACGCGAGGTACTACAACTCCGCCCTCGCCAAGCATCCCTACAAGGACTGGTAGCCGCCCTCGCCGCGGCACTTGCATATTCATAGAAATCCCTGTTCGGCGCGGGCCGGGCAGGGATTTTTCGTGTTTTGAATAATTATAGAAAATAGTAAGGTGGAAATTTGCTCAACTGAAAAAAGAGTCCTACCTTTGGAAGAACATAATCAATAACCCGCCCTCGCCGAAGCGAGGACACTGATAACTTTTATTTTTCAGCTATGGAAGTAAAAAACGCTGTAGCCGGGACACTTGAATCCGGGGATATCCAGATCCAGATCTCACCGGCGGAGACAAAAGGTCTGCACATCGACCTGGAGAGTTCCGTCGCCGCTCAGTTCGGCCGACAGATCAAGCAGGTCATCACAGAGACCCTCACCGAATTCGGTCTGGAAGACGCACAGATCAAAGCCATCGACAAAGGGGCGCGTGACTGCACCATCAAGGCAAGGGTGACCGCCGCCGCCGTCAGGGCGACAGGAAAGGATGTTTGGGCTTAATCAGAGAAAGTTATGGATAGATTGAGAAGAACTATGATGTTCGTTCCGGGCAACAACCCCGGAATGATGCAGGATGCCTTCATCTACGGTCCGGATTCGATAATGCTGGACCTTGAAGACTCCGTGACGATGGCCGAGAAGGACGCCGCCCGTCTGCTTGTCCACAACGCTCTCAAGTACATAGATTACGGCGACACGGAGATGGTCGTCCGCATCAACCCGCTCAGCACCCCTTACGGAAGGAAGGACGTGGAGGCCGTCGTGAAGGCCGGAGTCCAGGTCATCCGTATGCCTAAGACGGAGACCGCCGACGAGGTCCGCGAACTCGAGGCCGAGATCGAGAAGGTCGAGAAGGAGATAGGCTGCCTGGGAAGAACCCGTATGATGGCCGCCATCGAAAGCGCCGAAGGCATCTGCAACGCCTTCGAGATCGCCAAGGCGTCCAAGAGGATGATGGGCATCGCCCTCGGAGCCGAGGACTACTGCGCCAACCTCAAGACCCAGCGCACCCCGGGCGGAGCTGAACTGCTCTACGCCCGCGAG
Source organism: bacterium (assembly GCA_963649695.1). Classification (GTDB taxonomy): domain Bacteria; phylum Bacteroidota; class Bacteroidia; order Bacteroidales; family UBA932; genus Cryptobacteroides. Next base: position 7,864 of record CAVJKE010000057.1, on the reverse strand, counting down.
ACGATAGTCGTGGCCGCCAGGGCGGCGGGCATCGACGCGCTTGACACGGTATATTCAAATCTCGACGACATGGAGACCTTCCGCAAGGAGGTCGAGCTCATCAAGACCCTCGGCTTCGACGGAAAATCCATCATCAACCCTCGCCAGATCCAGATCGTCAACGAGGTGTTCGCTCCGAGCGAGAAGGCCATCGAGAAGGCCAGGAAGATCATCGCTGCCATCAAGGAGGCGGAGAAGAGAGGCTCGGGAGTCATCGCAGTCAACGGCAAGATGGTTGACCGCCCTGTCGTGCTGAGGGCTCAGCGCACAATGGAACTCGCCATCGCTTCGGGAATATTGACAAAGGAGGAAGTTTATGAGTAGCAGCATAAAGGAAAGAGCCGCGCTGGTAAGCAAGGCCGCGGCCGCAATGGGCAAGAAAGTATATTCAGGAGAGACCCCGAAAAACACCACTTTCCGCAAGGATCTCCAGAAGGTTCAGTCAAAAGTCGTCACCCTTGAGGAGGCCATCGTCAAAAGCGGCCTCAAGGACGGGATGACGATCTCCTTCCACCACCATTTCCGCGGCGGTGACAAGGTTGTGAATATGGTGGTGGACAAACTGGCCGAGATGGGCTTCAAGGACCTGCATCTGGCGGCGTCCAGCCTTTCCGATGTCCACGCCCCGCTGATCGAGCACATCAGGAACGGGGTCATCACCAGGATCTCCACCTCCGGTCTGCGCGGTGAACTCGCCAAGGAGATCTCCCACGGGCTGATGAAGGAGCCGGTGGTGTTCCGCAGCCACGGCGGCCGAGGCAGCGCCATCGCCAACGGCGACCTGCACATCGACGTCGCGTTCCTCGGAGCGCCTTCCTGCGACCCTGCGGGCAACGCCACGGGCTATTCCCGCTCGGAACACGCCAAATCCATCTGCGGATCCCTCGGCTACGCCAAGCCTGACGCCGAACACGCCGACAAGGTCGTCATCATCACGGACGACCTTGTGGACTACCCGAACACCCCTAACTCAATCTCGGAACACGATGTGGACTATGTCGTCGTCGTCGATTCCGTGGGCGATTCGTCCAAGATTTCTTCTGGTGCCATCCGCGACACCAAGAACCCTCGCGACATCCTTCTCGCCCAGGAAGCGGCGAAGGTGATCGTCAACAGCGGCTATTTCAAGGAAGGTTTCTCCATCCAGACCGGATCCGGCGGAGCGTCCCTCGCGGCGGTGAAGTACATCCGCGAAGAGATGATCAAGCAGGGAGTGCACTGCAGCTTCGCCCTCGGCGGCATCACGGCGAATATGGTCAGGCTGCACGAGGAGGGTCTCATCGACCGCCTCATCGACGTGCAGTCCTTCGACAAGGTCGCAGCGGAATCCCTCAAGAACGACTGTTTCCACAAGGAAGTCTCCGCCAATGAATATGCCAGCGCGGACGAGGCCGGTTCCGCCGTCCATTTCCTCGACATAGTGATCCTTTCGGCTCTCGAGGTCGATGTCAATTTCAATGTCAACGTGCTTGTCGGCAGCGACGGAGTCATCCGCGGTGCTATCGGCGGACATCCTGACACGGCGGCCGACGCTGCCCTGTCGATCATCGTCTGCCCTCTGATGCGAGGCCGCATCCCTTGCGTGGTGGACGAGGTCACAACCCTCATCACCCCTGGATCCACTGTTGATGTCGTGGTCACTGAATATGGTGTCGCGGTCAATCCGCGCCGTCCTGAGATCGCGGAACGTCTGAAGGCCGCCGGTCTGAAGATCGTGGACATCCACGACCTCAAAGACCTGGCTCTCAAGGCTATCGGCGTGCCTGACCCGCTTCCGTTCGGAGACAAGGTGGTCGGTGTCGTCATGAACCGCGAAGGCTCTGTCCAGGATGTCATAATGAACATCGAGGACTAAGGAAACAGTTATGACCGTCACGCTTGACCGCCTGCTGGCGAGCCGGGAGGCCAGAGCCGCTTTCCAGAAGGAACTGCTTGAAAGTTACCCTGGAAAGACTCTGGTGTGCCTCACGGTGATCGTTCCGGGGCCGGTCAAGCGCAATCAGCAGTCTCTGGTGGTGGCCCAGGCGGCCGTCACGGCCCTGGTCTCGGCCTTCAGCGGATCGACGCTCCATCTCGAGCTGCGTGACCTGCCGACAGGCTACGAGGGCTATCTCGTGACCTCGCTGTCCAACCTTGAGGCCAAAGAACTGACCTGCGGTCTTGAGGACAGCCATCCGCTCGGCCGGCTTTTCGACCTCGATGTCATCACCGCTGACGGAACGCCTCTTTCAAGGCAGGCGGTCGGGAGAAGCCCGCGCAAGTGCCTGATCTGCGGGCAGGAAGCCCTCTGGTGCATGCGCAACCGGACCCACGGCATCGATGAACTCAACGCCAGAATCCGGGAAATGATCGAAGCCTATGTGCAGTAGCCGTTACATAAGCGAACAGCCGCTTTCCGTGGCCTCTGTCCGTGCGAGGGTGGAAGGTTTCCTCTCCGCCAACGGACTCAGGCTCGATCCGGTGGACCGCTATGTGACCGTCACCCGTGACGAGGATTCCGATGAAATCCTCGCCGGGGGAGGGCTGGCCGGCGATGTCATCAAATGTGTCGCTGTCAGCGAAGCGGCCCGGGGCGAAGGGCTTATGAACGCCCTGGTCTCGAGGCTTGTCAGCATCGCCACCGAAGAAGGGTACACCTGCGTCAAGGCTTTCACCAAACCGGAGAACGTCGGGATATTCAAAGACCTCGGCTTCTCGCTGCTCGCGCGGGCCGGCAAGGCCGTGCTGATGGAATGCGGCTGCGGCGGGATTTCTGAATATTCAAGATACCTTTCTTCGCTGGCCCGTCCGGGCAGGAACGGGGCTATCGTGATGAACGCCAATCCGTTCACTAAGGGACACCGCTATCTGGTCGAACAGGCCGCCGCGCAGGTTGACAACCTCTACGTGATCCCCGTCAGGGAAGAGCGTTCGAGATTCCCTTACGCAGAGAGGAAGGCTATGATCGAGGCGGGCTGCGCCGGACTTGGCAACGTGACTGTCTGCGAAGGCAGCGGCTACGCCATCTCCGCTGCGACCTTCCCGACATATTTCCTGAAAAAGCTGGATGACGCGGCCCCGACGCAGATGGAACTGGACCTCGACCTGTTCGCACATCACATCGCGGCTCCGCTCGGGGTGGGCGTGCGTTTCGTCGGCAGTGAACCGCTGGACGCTCTGACCCGCAGGTACAACGGGATGATGGCCTCAGTATTCGCCTCCTCCGCCTCGGACGGCAGACCTGCGGTTGAGGTCGTGGAAATCCCCCGTCTGGAACAGGACGGCAAGCCGCTGAACGCGACAGATGTGAGACAGGCTCTGGACGAAGGCCGGCTTCAGGATGCGTGCGGACATATTCCTGAAACATCCATTCCTTATCTGGTGGCTGACCAGGCCGAGAACGCTCTCCGCTCCGAACTGGACACCACCCCGAAGCCGGGACTGGTGGACAAGGCCGACAACGGGGCGCACAAGGACATGGACTACCGCATAATGTCGGCCGGGATCTCGGCTCTCAGGCCGTGGTTTGTCCGCATCGCCGTGGAATCCGCCCATCATCTTGATTCTGAAAGGGTAAGGCTTGCGGGCATCGAGGCTGAAAAGGCGATGCTCGCCGCGACCGGAGGGGTGAACACCCACAAGGGGGCGCTTTTCTGCATAGGCCTTTCGGTGGCCGCCGCTTCCTTTCTGGCCACGACAGAGGGCAGGGTGACTGAAAGCGCTTTCAGGGAAGGTGTCGCCGGACTCGCCGCCGGGATTCCGTCATCGGACGGCACCCACGGGGCGGCGGTGCGCAAGGCCCACAAGGTGTCGGGCGCTCTGGACAACGCCAGGGAGGCCTGGCCGAGGCTCTTCGGAAGCTGGCTGCCTTTCTACCGAAGCCTTGAAGGAGACCCTTTCCGAAGGCACAAGACCCTGCTGCGGATCATCACTGAACTGGACGACAGCAACATACTTCACAGAAGAGGAGCCGTAGGACTTGAACTCGCCAGGTCCGCGGCCGGGAGGCTTCTGGAGGATTTAAGCGAGGCGGGACTCGCGTCCCTCAACAGAGATTTCATCAGGGAGAACATCTCGCCGGGCGGAAGCGCCGACATGCTCGCCCTGACAATGTTCGTGAACAATATATTAACCACTAATTAAAACATAAATCATTATGGTAGAATTGATTCCCAATGGCGTTTACCTTCGCGGCGGCAAGACCGTGGTCACCGATGCCGCAGGTATGCCTACCGCTGAACAGGCCCGTGAAAACACGATAGCCTACAGGATTCTCCGCGCCCACGATGTGGACGGGAGCAAAGGAAAGAAGATGCGCATCCGTTTCGATGCGATGGCTTCCCACGACATCACCTATGTAGGCATCATCCAGACCGCGCGCGCCAGCGGACTCGATAAGTTCCCGATACCTTACGCGATGACCAACTGCCACAACTCGCTCTGCGCGGTGGGCGGCACCATCAACGAGGACGACCACATCTTCGGACTTTCCGCTGCCAAGAAATATGGCGGAATATATGTGCCTGCCAACCAGGCCGTCATCCATCAGTATGTCCGCGAAGCCCTCTCCGGCTGCGGCAGGATGATCCTCGGCTCGGACAGCCACACGCGTTACGGCTCGCTCGGCTGTATGGGTGTCGGCGAAGGCGGCGGCGAGCTTGTCAAGCAGCTTCTCCACAACACCTGGGACATCAACGCCCCTGAGGTGGTGCTTGTCTGGCTTGAAGGCAGCCCTCGTCACGGAATCGGCCCTCACGATGTGGCCATCTCCCTTGTCAAAGCTGTGTTCGAGAACGGTTTCGTGAAGAACAAGGTGCTTGAGTTCGCAGGTCCTGGCGTGGCTTCACTCCCTGTCGACTTCCGTAACGGAATCGACGTGATGACCACAGAGACCACCTGCCTGAGTTCCATCTGGATCACGGACGGAAAGGTCAAGGAGTACTACGACATGCACGAACGTCCTGAGGCCTACAAGGAACTCCAGCCAGGTGAGGTCGCCTACTACGATTCGATGATCAGGATCGACCTCTCGAAGCAGGAGTCGATGATCGCCCTTCCTTTCCACCCTTCCAACGCCTACACGGTGCATGAGTTCCAGGCCGACCCTGTCGGAATCCTGAAGAAGGTCGAGGAGGACGCCAGGAAGCGTTTCGGCGACAAGATCACGATCGACCTCGAAAGCAAGGTGAGGAACGGCAAGGCCTGCGCTGACCAGGCCCTCATCGCCGGCTGCTCCGGCGGCACCTATGACAACCTGAGCGAGGCCGCCGCCATCCTCAAGGGCAAGACCATCGGCAACGACTACTTCACGATGTCGGCCTACCCTCAGTCTACTCCGGTCTATCTTGCGACCACCCGCAACCACATCGCGGAGGAACTCCTCGAGGCCGGCGTCGTCATCAAGCCTGCGTTCTGCGGACCTTGCTTCGGAGCCGGCGACGTGCCTGCCAACAACGGACTCTCGATCCGCCACACGACCCGCAACTTCCCTAACCGCGAAGGCTCGAAGCCTGGCCAGGGCCAGATTTCCCTTGTCTGCCTGATGGACGCGCGTTCGATCGCCGCCACGGCTGCCAACGGCGGAGTCATCACGGCTGCCACCGACATCGAGTACGAAGACAACCACAAGCCATACACCTTCGACGACCGCATCTACAAGAGCCGCGTCTTCAACGGCTACGGCAAGGCCGACCCTTCGGTCGAACTTCGCTACGGCCCTAACATCAAGGACTGGCCTAAGATGTTCCCGATGGAGGAGAACATGCTTCTCGAACTGGCGGCCGTCATCCACGACCCTGTCACCACGACGGACGAGCTGATCCCTTCGGGCGAGACCTCCAGTTACCGTTCCAACCCTCTGAAACTCTCCGAGTTCGCCCTCTCCCGCCGTGTTCCTGAATATGTCGGTCTGAGCAAGAGGATCCAGTCGGAAGACCACGAGCGCCGCGCCGGCAAGACCCCTGCCCACGTGCTTGAAGCCCTCGCCAAAGTCGGTGCCAAGGCGGAGAACACCTCCTTCGGTTCCTGCGTGTTCGCCAACAAGCCGGGCGACGGCTCTGCCCGCGAGCAGGCCGCTTCCTGCCAGAAGGTGCTCGGCGGCGACGCCAACATCTGCTACGAATATGCCACCAAGCGTTACCGCAGCAACTGCATCAACTGGGGCATCGTGCCGTTCACCATCGCGCCGAACACTCCTTTTGAATATGTTTCCGGAGATTTCGTCTATGTTCCTGGCATCCGCGAGGCCATCCTTTCGGGCAAGGAGGAGATTGACGCAAAGGTCATCAGCGCCGAGGGAGTGAAGGACATCCATCTTTACTTCCAGAATCTGACCGCCGATGAGAGGGAAATCCTCGCCGACGGCTGCCTGATGAACTTCTACGCCGCCCAGAAGAAATAAATTTGACCGTAGCCGGGTCTGCCGGTTTCCGGCAGGCTCGGTGAATATATTCGTAAAACATTAAAAATAAGATATTTATGAAAAAGATACAAATGGTCACCCCTATCGTCGAGATGGACGGTGACGAGATGACAAGGATTCTTTGGAAGATGATCAAGGATGAACTTATCCTCCCGTTCGTCGACCTCAAGACAGACTATTACGACCTCGGCCTCGTGCATCGTGACGAGACCGCCGACCAGGTGACCGTGGACTCCGCCAACGCCACGAAGAAGTACGGTGTGGCCGTCAAGTGCGCCACCATCACTCCGAACGCCAAGCGTATGACTGAATACAACCTGCACCAGATGTGGAAGAGCCCGAACGGAACGATCCGCTCGATGCTGGACGGCACGGTGTTCCGCACACCTATCACCATCCCTTCCATCTCTCCTGCCGTGAAGTTCTGGAAGAAGCCTATCACCATCGCCCGTCACGCCTACGGCGACGTGTACAAGAGCGTTGACATCAAGGTCGACGAACCGGGAGTGGCCAAGCTGATATTCGAAGGCGAAAGCGGCAAGAGGGAAGAGCAGATCGTACACACCTTCAAGGGTCCGGGAGTCCTCCAGGGACAGCACAACACCGACGCTTCCATCCGTTCATTCGCACATTCCTGCTTCAAGTACGCCCTTGATCTCAAGCAGAGCATCTGGTTCGCCACCAAGGACACTATCGCCAAGAAGTACGACGGACGTTTCCGCGAGATCTTCGAAGAGGTGTTCGCAGAGTACAAGGACCGTTTCGCGGAGGCCGGCATCGAGTACTTCTACACGCTGATCGATGACGCGGTAGCCCGCGTGATGCGCAGCGAAGGCGGTTTCATCTGGGCCTGCAAGAACTACGACGGCGACGTGATGAGCGACATGATCTCCACGGCCTTCGGTTCGCTGGCGATGATGACTTCCGTGCTTGTAAGCCCTGACGGCAACTACGAGTACGAGGCCGCCCACGGCACCGTCACCCGCCACTACTACAAGCATCTGGCTGGAGAGGAGACTTCCACCAACCCTATCGCCACGATCTTCGCCTGGAGCGGAGCGTTCCGCAAGAGGGGAGAGATGGACAACCTTCCTGAACTCGTCAACTACGCCGACCAGCTTGAGGCTGCCTGCTTCGACACCCTCAACGAAGGCATCGTCACGAAGGACCTCGCCAAACTGATGGAAGGAGTGACCCCTGTGGTCAAGAATTCCGCCGACTTCATCGCCGCGATCCGCGAGCGTCTTGAGAAGAGACTTGCATAAAGCCGTTCCCATCGCCGTTGCCGCTGCCGTGTAATAAACCGGCAACGGCCCGTGGCAGACAACGGTCTGATTTTCAGACAAAAGAGCGATGTTCTGGTACGCATTTCCGGTTCTCCGTCACTTTTGATGGTGCTAGCCGGAGGTTGAGAAGACCATTTTC
>CAVJKE010000056.1:0-9392 GCA_963649695.1 bacterium | reverse complement strand
CTCGGAAGGGTTCCGTGCGCCAGACAGCCCTTTTTGCGCACGGGAGGCCCGCTCGCGAAGACGAAGGCGAAGGCAAAAAAGTCTGTCCAAATTTTGCTTTTCTCAAAATAGAATGCGAAATTAGCGGACGGTAGTGTTATTATCAGTTTTTTGGAAATGAGTTCAGACAAGATTTACATTTTTGACACCACTCTGCGCGACGGCGAACAAGTCCCTGGCTGCCAGCTCAACACTGTGGAGAAGATTCAGGTAGCCAAAGCTTTGGAAGAGCTGGGAGTCGACATCATCGAGGCCGGATTCCCGATCTCAAGCCCGGGCGATTTCAACTCGGTGGTGGAAATCTCGAAGGCTGTCACCTGGCCGACCATCTGCGCGCTCACCCGCGCCGTCCAGAAGGACATCGATGTGGCGGCCGATTCCCTCAAATACGCCAAACACAAACGTATCCACACCGGCATAGGCACGTCCGACTCCCACATCAAGTACAAGTTCAACTCCAACCGCGAGGAGATTCTTGAGAGAGCCGTCAGCGCCGTCAAATACGCCAAGAAATACGTCGAGGATGTCGAATTCTACGCCGAGGACGCCGGACGTACCGACAACGAGTACCTTGCGAGGGTGGTCGAGGCCGTCATCAAGGCCGGAGCCACCGTGGTCAACATCCCTGACACCACCGGCTACTGCCTTCCGTCCGAATATGCGGCCAAGATCAAGTACCTTGTCGACCACGTGGACGGAATCGAGAAAGCCATCATCTCTACCCACTGCCACAACGATCTCGGAATGGCGACCGCCAACACGATGTCCGGACTTATTGCCGGAGCGCGCCAGTGCGAGGTCACCATCAACGGAGTGGGCGAGAGGGCCGGCAACACGGCGCTGGAGGAGATTGCGATGATCGTGAAGAGCCACAGCGACATCCCTCTTGTCACCAACATCAACACCTCCAAGATCACCCCTGTGAGCAGGATGGTCTCGAATCTTATGAATATGCCCGTGCAGGCCAACAAGGCGATTGTCGGCCGCAACGCGTTCGCCCATTCTTCCGGCATCCATCAGGACGGAGTGCTGAAGAATGTCACCACCTACGAGATCATCGACCCGAAGGATGTGGGCATAGACGACAACGACATCGTGCTTACAGCCAGAAGCGGCCACGCCGCGCTCAAATACCGTCTTGAAGTGCTGGGTGTCAAACTGGACGACCAGAAACTGGACAAAATCTACAACGAGTTCCTCAAGCTCGCCGACAAGAAGAAGCAGGTCAACGACGACGACCTTCTTGTGCTGGCAGGCGCTGACAGGGCCGAGAACCATCACGTCAAACTGGACTACCTCCAGGTGACGAGCGGCAAGGGCCTCAGGCCTATCGCGAGCGTCGGCCTGGACATCGCCGGCGAGAAATTCGAGGCCGCTTCCCGTGGAAACGGTCCTGTGGACGCCGCGATAAACGCCCTCAAACTGATCATCAAGCGCAAGATGGTCATCAAGGAGTTCACGATCCAGAACATCACAAGGGGTTCCGACGACGTGGGCAAAGTCCATATGCAGGTCGAGAACGACGGCCACGTCTATTATGGCTTCGGGGCCGACACCGACATCGTCACTGCCTCGGTGGAGGCGTTCATTGACTGCATCAACAAATTCAGAGGATGAACACACTTTTCGACAAGATCTGGGACAGCCATGTCGTGTCAGTCATCGACGGCGGTCCCACCCAACTTTACATAGACAGGCTCTACTGCCACGAGGTGACGAGCCCGCAGGCCTTTGAAGGCATAAGAAAGCGAGGCTGCGGCATATTCCGTCCCGAAAGGATAATCTGCATGCCGGACCACGATATTCCTACAGAAGGCGACGAGTTCGCGGATGAGGTCTGCCGCCGTCAGGTGGAGACTTTGGAGCGGAACACCAAAGAGTTCGGTCTGGTGCATTACCCTATGATGAGTCCCGACAACGGCATCATCCACGTCGTGGGCCCGGAGAAAGGCCTTTCCCTGCCGGGGATGACCATCGTCTGCGGTGATTCGCACACCTCCACCCACGGTGCGGTCGGAGCGGTCGCTTTCGGCATCGGCACGAGCGAGGTCGAGATGGTGATGGCCACCCAGTGCATCCTCCAGCAGAAACCGCGGTCGATGCGGATCAGGGTGGAAGGCACGCTTGGCAAGGGAGTCACCGCCAAGGATGTGGCCCTCTACCTTATGATGAAGCTCACGACTTCCGGCGCGACGGGGCATTTCATTGAATATGCCGGCTCGGCCATCCGCTCTCTCTCGATGGAGGGCCGCCTGACGCTCTGCAACCTTTCTATCGAGATGGGCGCGCGCGGCGGTTTCGTGGCTCCTGACGAGACCACTTTCGCCTATCTGAAAGGCCGGGAGCACTCTCCGAAAGGAAAGGCCTGGGACAAGGCGGTGGAGTACTGGAAGACCCTGCGCAGCGGCGACGACGCCGTCTTCGACACTGAATATGTCTTCAAGGCTGAAGACATCAGCCCGATGCTCACCTACGGCACGAATCCGGGGATGGGAATGCCTGTGGACGGGACGATCCCTTCCGACACTCCTGCCAGACCTCTTGAATATATGGGATTTTCCGCCGGGGAGAAACTTCTTGGCCACAAGGTGGACTATGTGTTCCTGGGCGCCTGCACCAACGGCAGGATAGAGGATTTCCGGGCTTTCGCCTCCATCGTGAAAGGCCGCAGGAAGGCTGACGGAGTCACGGCCTGGCTTGTGCCGGGATCCTGGGCTGTCCGTCGGCAGATCGAAGAAGAAGGACTGGACAAGATTCTGGAGGAAGCCGGATTCGAGATCCGCAAGCCGGGCTGTTCCGCCTGCCTTGCGATGAACGCGGACAAGATTCCTGCCGGCAAGTACGCCGTTTCCACAAGCAACCGCAACTTCGAGGGCCGTCAGGGTCCCGGATCCCGCACGATGCTTGCGAGTCCTCTGACCGCCGCGGCCGCCGCCGTGACAGGTTGTGTCACAGATCCGAGAGAATTGTTATGAAGCAGAAATTTAGTATTATAGAGAGCAGCTGCATTCCTCTTCCTGTAGAGAATGTGGACACTGACCAGATCATCCCGGCCAGATTCCTGAAAGCGACGACCAGGGATGAAAAGTTTTTCGGAGAGAACCTTTTCCGCGACTGGAGATATTCACCCGACGGAACCCCTGTCAAGGACTTCGTCCTCAATGACCCACGCTACAGCGGCTGCATCCTTGTCGCCGGAGCCAACTTCGGATCAGGCTCAAGCCGCGAACACGCCGCCTGGGCGATAGCCGGCTACGGATTCAGGGCCGTCGTGTCCAGTTCGTTCGCGGACATCCACCGCAACAACGAACTCAACAGTTTCGTGCTGCCCGTGCAGGTGAGCGAAGCCTTCCTCAAGAAGATTTTCGCAGCGGTGGAAGCCGATCCGGCCGTTAAGCTGCGCATCGACCTCCCGGCCCAGAAGGTGACCCTTCTTTCGGACGGCAGCTCGGAGAGTTTCGAGATAAACTCCTACAAAAAGTACTGCCTCGAAAACGCGCTGGACGACATTGACTATCTGCTTGAACATAAAGAAAGAATTGAAGAATATGAAGCTGAAAATAGCGAAATTGCCGGGTGACGGTGTAGGCCCGGAAGTGGTGGAGCAGGCCGTGAAGGCCATCGACGCCGTGTGCCGGCGTTTCGGACACGAGGTTGAGTACAAACCCGCTCTTGTCGGAGCCTGTGCCATAGACGCCTGCGGCTCCGCCTTCCCTGAAGAGACCCTGAAAGTCTGCCTCGAGAGCGACGCCGTGCTGTTCGGCGCAGTGGGCGACCCGAAATATGACAATGATCCGACCGCCAAGGTCCGCCCTGAGCAGGGCCTTCTGGCTATGAGACGGGAACTCGGGCTTTATGCCAACCTGAGGCCTGTGGAGACTTTCCCGAGCCTGATGGACAAGTCGCCGTTGAGGCCTGAGATAGCGTCCGGAGCCGATTTCGTCTGCGTCCGCGAACTGACCGGCGGCATGTACTTCGGCGATAAAGGCCGTCTTGACGGCGGTGACACCGCCTATGACACCAACATCTACCATCGCTACGAGGTCGAGCGTATTCTTCGGAAAGCATATTCATTGGCGATGATCCGCCGCAAGCATCTCACGGTGGTCGACAAGGCCAATGTGCTGGAGTCGTCAAGGCTCTGGAGGCAGGTGGCGCAGGAGATGGCTCCGCAGTATCCGGAAGTCACGACTGACTACATGTACGTGGACAACGCCGCGATGAAACTCATCACGGGCCCGCGCTTCTTCGACGTGCTTGTGACCGAGAACACCTTCGGCGACATCCTCACCGACGAGGCCAGCTGCATCTCCGGTTCGATGGGACTGCTCGCTTCGGCCTCCCTTGGAGAGCGCACCGGCGTCTACGAACCTATCCACGGCTCCTATCCCCAGGCCGCCGGCCGGAACATAGCCAATCCGCTTGCCACGATACTTTCCGCCGCTATGATGTTTGAATATGCCTTCGGACTTGTCAGCGAAGGCGCCGCGATCAGGAAGGCCGTCAGCGAAAGCATTGACAAAGGCTATGTCACCGAGGACCTCGCACCGTCCGGAGTCCGCCCTCTGGGCACTTCCGAAGTCGGTGACAAGGTCGCTGAATTGATTGATAACGAATAAAATAAATAGACAGTAAAATGCAGAATCTTGATTGGGGAGGACTGGGTTTCCTCTACAGAAAGACAAACGCCGTTGTCTGCAGCCGCTATAAGGACGGACAATGGTCGGAGCCTGAGCTTATAGGCGATTTCAAATTCAACATCAACCCGTTCGCCGGAGTGTTCCACTACGGCAACTCCTGTTTCGAGGGCCTGAAGGCTTTCCGGGGCAAGGACGGTAAGGTCCGCCTGTTCCGTCCGGACGAGAACGCCAGGCGTCTAAAGCGCAGCGCCGACCGTCTTTCGATGGCCTGCCCGTCCGAGGAACTGTTCCTCAAAATGTGCCTGATGTGTGTGAAAGCCAATCTTGATTTTCTACCTCCTTACGGCTACAACGCTTCGATGTACCTCCGTCCTGTGCTTGAAGGCATCGACCCGAACCTGAGCATCTGCTCGTCGAACGAGGTCCTGTTCTCCGTGATGTGCTCGCCTGTCGGCACCTACGAGCATGCCGGAGTGCTTTCTCCAGTCTCAGCCGTGGTTTCCCGCAACTATGACAGGGCCGCACCTAACGGCACCGGTTCCTACAAGATCGGTGCTAACTATGCGATGTCGCTCTACCCTTACAATATGGCTCACTCACAGGGCTATAACGAGCTGCTGTTCCTGGATCCGGCCACGAAGACCTGCGTCGATGAGTTCGGTTCGTCCAACTTCATCGGCATCAAGGGAGACACCTATGTGACCCCTCTTTCCGACAGCGTGCTTCCTTCCATCACGAACAAATCGCTCCGCACCATCGCCGAGGATCTTGGTATGAAGGTGGAGATCAGACCTGTTCCGTTCGAGGAGGTCGCCGAGTTCGATGAGATCAATGCCTGCGGCACTGCCGTGGTGATCACTCCGATCCGCTCAATCGCCGACAAGCCTGTGCTTGAGTCCGCCGAGGTTTCCCGCACCTATCTGATGCCTTCCGGCTCCGAGTGCGGCAAGACCAGCCGCACCCTCTACGAGCACATCCGCGGCATCCAGGACGGCATTCTTCCTGACACCCACAACTGGTGCGTCGAGTTATAGGGTAGGCTGATGGACACCCCGGGACACCTGCCCCGGACTCCCACTGACACCCATAACCGGTGCGTCGAGGTCTAGTTGGCCGGCAGCTGGATTTCTGAATATCTTGACTGAGTGTCCCGTGCGTGAAATGTCTCTTTCCACGCACGGGACACTCGTTGTGCCGCTGCCCGTGCGTCAGATGGCCCTTTTCGCGCACGGGAGTCCTGTTTCGGACGGTTCCGTGCGTCAGATGGCCGATTTCGCGCACGGAGTCCTGTTTCGGACGGTTCCGTGCGTCAGATGGCCGATTTTGCGCACGGGTGTCCTGTTTCGGACGGTTCCGTGCGTCAGATGGCCGATTTCGCGCACGGAGTCCTGTTTCGGACGGTTCCGTGCGTCAGATGGCCGATTTTGCGCACGGGTGTCCTGTTTCGGACGGTTCCGTGCGTCAGATGGCCGATTTCGCGCACGGAGTCCTGTTTCGGACGGTTCCGTGCGTCAGATGGCCGATTTTGCGCACGGGTGTCCTGTTTCGGACGGTTCCGTGCGTCAGATGGCCGATTTCGCGCACGGAGTCCTGTTTCGGACGGTTCCGTGCGTCAGATGGCCCTTTTCGCGCACGGGAGTCCTGCGGGGAAGTTACGGTCCAGGCCCCGGCCCGATGCACCGCTTACAGATTTGCACCTGCAAGGCGTAGGGACGGCAATTCCCTGCAATTCTGTCACCTGCCCCAGACCTTAGACTATGTAGTTCCAACCATAGAGGTTCTTCAGAGAGTTAGTGATGCGGTGCCGCTCATTGTATCTGCCATAATTGTCACCCGCGGATGCCCCCTTGTTGTTGCGGTAAAGATGCTGACAGACACGCTTTTCAATGATTCTGCGCACCTTGCGGACCGTCGAACCTTTCTCGTTGCGTATGTCCACATCCCCGAGCATAGCTCCGTCACGGAATGCGAGCCGCTCGGATGCCAGAGCGTTTGTCCTGCGAAGAATATGCTTCCTGTCGCAGAAGCGTATCCCTCTTGTTTCAGTGTTATCAATATTCATCATATTCAAAATTTTTAAGGTTTATACTCATATATACTCCTTCGCCACCGCAATCTTTCCGCCCGTCGTCGTTTTTCACAGCTTCAGCCTGTTTATGAATGACGGAGGAGCCGGCCGTGCAGGGGACAGTGGATACGCCGTCGTTTTTCACAGCTTCAGTCTGCTGAGGAACGACTTGTAGGCGGTCCAGGCGTCGGACTTCCGGTCCCTCTCCTGCCTGAGCTTCCCGAGGAAATCCTCCTCCGTCACGCTCTCGTCCATCAGGTCCCTAAGCAGGAAGTTCTCCTCTCCGGAAGCGATCCTGACCTTGTCCCTGTGATTGCGCAGCATCCATCGAAGGTCGGAGTGGTACTTGTCGTACCTCGGGTTCTCGGCTATGAGGCTGACGAGGATCTCCACGCCCGGGTCGCCGTAGTGTGACTCGTTCAGCACGGCCAGACGGTACTTGAACTTGCGGAACGACGCCGAGTCCAGACCGTTCTCGACAGTGTCGTTGAACACCGCTACCATCTGGTTGTAGAACGTCTCCACGGTCTCCCAGTCCTCCTTGGCCTCAAGCGCCCTGCCCATCAGGTACAGCCCGTTGAAATTGCGGTCCGAAGCGGAGACCACAGACCCGAGCAACCCCAGAGCCTCATCCGTTTTTCCTGAATATAGCAGGCCGGCCGCGTTGAGCAGCATACTCTCCTTGCAGCCGTTGTCGACCGGCTTCCAGTCCTGCCCGAACAGACAAGCGTCATCGGCCACATAGGACAATGCCCTGTTCAGAAGCTCGAAGGCATAGAACACGTTCCCGTTGTGGGCCTCCTCATCGCACATCGCGAACAGCCTGCAGGCGGCACCGTCGAAGTCACCCGAACGTTCATATTCATTGACCGCCTCGCCGATGGTCAGCTCCGTGGAGATGACCTTCTCGTCGTTGTAGCTCGCCGCGAACCGCAGCGCGTCGCCTGACACCCTGATCGAGTTGAAGTCGATCCGCCGCAGGAGCCGGAGTCCTTCGAGCGAACGGCAGCGGCTGAGCGCGACATAGGCCTGGCCGCACGTGAACGCCCCGCGCCCGAAGTCGACGGCCACCTTGTCGAAGGTCAGAGACTGGCTCTTGTGGATGGTGATGGCCCACGCCAGCCTGAGCGGGTACTGCGTCACCCTCCCGACGACCGTCTTCCGGCAGACCTTCTCCGCCGCGTCGTAGGAATATTCATACGCCTCCCAGGTCTCCTTTCCCACTTCCTCTTCGCTTCCGTCCTCAAGGGTGACCTTGACGAGGCTATCGCCGATGGCGCTCACCTTCCCGATCGTGCCGTTCGCCCACCGCCCTGCGGAGTCGTTGCGGAGGAACATCACCTGCGCCCCCTCCTTCAGCAGAAGGCACTCGTCCACCACGTCCCTCAGCTTGTCAGAGCTGCCCTCGAACGCCGCGATGTAGGAATATTCCGGTTTGTCTATCTCCCTCAGCCTCGTCTCGTTGATCGCCTCCGCATCCCTCTTGAAGGCCGTGAGGGTGATCCTCATCTCATCTGCGTCATCTTTCGCGGCCCCCACCCTGGCGTTGAGTTCGTCAAGGTCGGACAGCCTGACAGCCCCGAGACGGAACCTGTCCAGCAGTTCGATGAAGTGCAGGTCGCTCTGGCGGTAGATCTTGCGGAACTCGATCTTCGGAAGGTTCAGGCCCGCGAGGCAGTTGGCCTTGTAGAAGAACGGGCAGTCCGTCCCGTAGATGCTCCGCAGCACCTCCTTGTCCTCCTTCTTCACGACCGGCGGCAACTGGAATATGTCTCCGACCAGCACCATCTGGACTCCGCCGAACGGCCTGCTGGAATGCCTGTACTCCCTGAGCGTCCTTTCCACGGCGTCAAGGATGTCGCAGCGGACCATCGACACCTCGTCGATGATGATGGTGTCCACGTTCTGCACGATGGAGATCTTGTTGTGGTTCATCGTCCCGCAGCTTCTCGGCCCCTGCACGCCGAGGTCAAGCCCGAAGAAGGAGTGGATGGTCTGCCCTCCCGCATGGATGGCGGCCACGCCCGACGGGGCGAGGACCACGAAGTTCTTGTCCACGCATTCCTGGATGTTCTTCAGGAACGTGGTCTTGCCCGTCCCGGCCCTCCCCGTCAGGAAGAAGCTCTGGTTGGTCCTCGCGATCAGGCTGTAGGCGTTGTGCATCTCCCTGTTCTCCGCGTCGAAAGACCCGCAGGTCGATCCGTTGAGAGAACCGTTGAGAGATTCGTTGAGAGACCCGTCGAGAGAGTTGCCGAGAGAGGCGCTGGTGGAATCGTTGGAAGAAGTTGAGTTCATGTTTGAAAAGGTTGTGAAGTTTGTTTGAGTGTAGGGTTCGCTTCAATGACGGTTGCGGAACAGTCTATGGCCTTGCTATATGCTGAATTCCCAAACAACATCATTAAATTCATCTGAAGGCAGAAGCATGGAATAATTTCCGTGTTCATCTATCTTTGTCAGATGCCTATAAAGGCCGTCGTCAAAAACCGAATAGAAAGGTTCTCCGCAAATGTATCTGACGTATAGCGCGAAGTTCCTTCGTTCTTTTTTATAGTCAGGGTAACCAAAAACTCTTGTCCCAACTATGCGTCCGAGGCTGATCCAGTTATTTTCCATAATGTTTTCTTTTTTCATAATGTTTTTTGTTT
>CAVJKE010000055.1:0-9462 GCA_963649695.1 bacterium | reverse complement strand
GAAGATATTCTGGTCAGTAGCCGTGGTTCTCGCCGCGGCTCTGTTCGCCGGCTGGATTTTCCTCCAGACCCCGGCCGTGCAGACCTATGCCGCAAAAAAGGCGACAGAGGCTCTCGAGGGAGTCTTCAAAGGGCGGATCGAGTTCTCGAAGATCCACCTGAGGCCTTTCTCCGCCCTGATCGTCAAAGACCTGGCCGTCATCGACAACGAACCGGCCCTTGACTGGGGCAATGTCCCTGTCGACACCCTGGCCAAGGCCAGGACCGTCGTGGCGACCATCTCGCTGAAAAAACTGAGGAGCGAAGGCTCTGTCCGGATCAAGAGGCTCAGCGTCAAGGACGGGGCCTTCTCCCTGGTCAAAGACGGCAGGGGGTCAGCGATCGGCCGGCTCATCGTGAAGAAAGGAGAGAAGAAAAGCGGAGGGCTGACTCTGTCCATCGAAGCGGACAGGGTGCAGCTCAAGAACTTCCGTTTCAGGCTCATCAACAAGAAGGAAGACGCTGTCCTGCGGGACTACGGGCTGGACTGGAAGAATCTGGACCTGACCGCCGAAGAGATTCTTCTGCGCGACCTCTCCTACAAGGACGGGACCGTCGAAGGGCGGCTCGTGAACCTTTCGGCCTCGGAGAGAAGCGGCTACGGCATCCTCGCGATGTCCGGCGATGTGACGGTCGGCAAAGGCAGGACCACCGTCAAGGACCTGCGTTTCCAGGACAGGTGGTCGGACATCCGGATGGACGAGTATTCTATGGAATATGAGAGCGCGGCCTCGTTCTCCCGCTTCCTCCAGGAGGTGCGGATGACAGGCAGTTT
Organism: bacterium; assembly: GCA_963649695.1. Classification (GTDB taxonomy): domain Bacteria; phylum Bacteroidota; class Bacteroidia; order Bacteroidales; family UBA932; genus Cryptobacteroides. Next base: position 8,649 of record CAVJKE010000055.1, on the reverse strand, counting down.
CACAGACAGCCGCATCCGGATGAAGAGCATCTCCTATTTCGCGCCGCGGCTCAGCGTGATGGACCAGGACATCAGCCTGAAGAAAGCCTTCGTGCAGGGGCCGGTCAGCGGCCTGGACATCGAGGGATTCACCTTCAGCGAGGCCCGCAGCGGGGTCAGCGGGGTGCTGGACGGAAGCCTGACCGGAATCCCGTCCACGAAAGAGATGCTCCTGAACTTCAAGGTCAAGGGCCTCGGGTTCACCACGGAGGGTCTCGGGACGTTCATCAAGGGGTTCGCCCCGGCGGCCTCGGTAGACCTCTCGAAGTTCGCCTCAGGAGTCAGGTTCAGGCTGGACGGCAAGGTCAGAGGCCTGCTGGACAGGATGACGGTGGACGGAAAGCTGACCTCGTCCCTCGGCACGCTCACCATCGACACAGGCATCAGGAACCTCATAGCGAAAGGCAAGCCTAAGGAGTTCAGCGGCAAGGTGGCCGCCGAGGACCTTGAGCTCGGGCGGATCGCCGGGATCAGCCAGATCGGCGGATCGACCTTCAAAGGCAACCTCGACCTCTCGCTCGGAGGCGGAGGGATCGAGGCACGCATCGACTCCCTGAGGATCAAAAGACTCACCGCCCTCGGTTACGACTACTCGCACATAGTGGCCACGGGGACATATTCAGAGAACACCTTCGACGGCCGCATCGTCTGCGGCGACCCGAACCTGAACTTCCTTTTCCAGGGTCTGGTGACGCTTTCCAAGAAGACCCAGAACGGCATCTACAAGTTCTTCGCCTCCATCGGGTACGCCGACCTGCACGCGCTGCACCTCGACAAGCGGGAGATCTCCAAGATTTCCGGCAGGGTGGACGCCAACTACAGAAGCATCGGCAGACGCGACCTGATCGGCGACATCGACATCCTCGGACTCGCGTTCGAGAACGAAAGCGGCTGGCACGACGTCGGCGACGTGCACCTGAAGTCGCATTCCAACAACAACATCAACAAAGTCAACCTCACCTCAAGCTTCGCCAACGGCTCCTTCTCGGGATCGAAGTCCGTCACGGCGATGGCCAGCGACCTCAAAGCCCTGACCATCCAGAAGGAACTGCCTTCCCTGTGGGGGCGGAGTTCCGGAGCGGCCACCGCTTCCGGTGAATATGAACTCAGACTCGACACGGGCGACTCGCGCGACATCCTCTCCTTCATCAAGCCGGGACTGTACATCGCTCAAGGCACGAAAGTGCGGATGAATATGTCCGCGGACGGCTCGCTCACGGCTTCGGTCAAGTCGCCGAGGGTCGCCCTGAAGAGGAACAACCTCAAGGACCTTGACCTCAGTTTCGACAACAGGGACAGCAGCCTCAACGCCGTCCTGTCCTGCTCGGCGGTCACGGCGGGCGGGATGACCCTTCAGAACGACAATCTTCTGCTCTACGCCAAGGACGACGGTTTCGGGGCCGGTTTCACCTACGACAACGACACCGACCCGAGCAACAAGGGAGAACTCTACATCACAGGCTCTCTGGCCAGAAACCCGGCCGGAGAACTTTCCGTCGAGGCCTCGACGCTACCTTCGTACATATTCTATGACGGGGATTCCTGGGCGGTCTCAGGCTCGTCGATCCGCTACGACGGCAGAACCCTCGCCGTGGACAACCTCAAGGCCGACTGCGGAGAGCAGTCCGTCAAGGTCGACGGAGGATATTCAAAGACAGAGAAGAACAAGCTGTCCGTCAACCTCGTGAAGTTCGACCTCGGGGTACTGAACAAGTTCCTCGGGCAGCGGTTCGGCATCTCCGGCCTCGCCACAGGCCACGCAGTCCTCTCCTCCCCTCTGGGCGACGACACCGGTGTGATGCTGAAGATCGTGTCCGACTCCACCGGGATAGCCGGGCGGGAAGTCGGCACTCTGCGTCTCGCCGGCTCGCTGGACAACGGCAAGCTGAGGGTCGTGGCGAAGAACGACCTGGACGGGGTCAAGACGCTGGATGTCTCTGGAGATTATTTCCCGTCGACCCGGAAACTGGACGCCGCCGCCAGCCTTGACGGGCTGGACGTGGGCTACATAGCCCCTGTGCTGCAGAGCGTGTTCAGCGAGATGGGCGGCTCGCTGAGCGGGAAGATCCGGGCGAAAGGAACCCTGGACTCCCTGTCCGTGTCCAGCGAAGGCGCGAGGTTCGACGACGTGCTGCTGAGAGTCGGCTACACCAATGTTCCGTACCACGTCAGCGGCCCTGTCACCATAGGAGACCACGGCCTGACGTTCGACAACCTTTCGGTGACGGACAGGTACGACGGCAAGGGAACGGTCACGGGAGGGATCACCTTCGACCATCTGAAGAACTTCAGGATGGACACCAGGATAAAGGCCGACAGGCTGGAAGCGATCGACCTTGAAGAAGACGGAACCAAGCCGTTCTACGGGCATCTCTTCGCCAGCGGCGACGTGGCTGTCAAAGGACCGTTCGAGGCGATTCTGCTGGACGTGGCCGTGCGGACCGACAAGGAGGGGCAGGTGCACATCCCGCTCGACAACACTTCCAGCGACGGGAGCAACGACCTGCTGACCTTCAAGGAGTCGTTCAAGGAGGTGGTCATCGACCCTTACGAGGCGATGATGGAGAAACTTGAGACCGAGACAGGCAAAGGCAAGGACTTCAGGCTGAAACTGAATGTCAACGCCGGCCAGGGAACGCAGGCCTATGTGGAGATCGACCGCAGCGCCGGCAACGTCCTCAGCGCCCGCGGACAGGGCCGGATCGACATCGAGGTGCGGCCGGGAATGGACCTGTTCACCATCAACGGTGACTATTCAATCCGCTCCGGCAACTTCCACTTCAACGCCATGGACATCGCCAAGAGGGATTTCACGATCTCGGACGGCAGCCAGGTGCGGTTCAACGGGGATGTGATGGACAGCGACCTTGACATCAACGGAATATATTCGACGAAGGCTTCGGTGGCGACCTTGCTGGCGGACACGACCACGGTCTCGGCCAGGAGGGTCGTCAACTGCGGCATAGGGGTCTCCGGCAAACTGCGCGAGCCGAAACTTTCGTTCTCCATCGATGTTCCGGACCTCGACCCTACGACCAAGTCCAGAGTGGAGAGCGCCCTCAACACCGAGGACAAGATGCAGAGGCAGTTCCTTTCGCTTCTCATCTCGAACAGCTTCATGCCGGACGAGCAGTCAGGAGTCGTCAACAACTCGAGCGTCCTGTACTCCAACGTGGCCGAGATCATGGCCGGGCAGCTCAACAACATCCTCCAGAAGCTGGACATCCCGCTGGACTTCGGGCTGAACTACCAGGCCAGCGAAAGCGGCACGAACATCTTCGATGTGGCCGTCTCGACCCAGCTTTTCAACAACAGGGTGATCGTCAACGGCAACGTGGGCAACAGGGAGTACTCCAAATCATCCTCCACCGAGGGGGATGTGGTCGGCAACCTCGACATCGAGATCAAGATAGACAAGCCGGGACAGCTCCGCCTTAATCTCTTCTCCCACTCAGCCGACGACTACACGAACTACCTTGACAACACACAGCGCAACGGTGTCGGCATCGCCTACCAGAAGGAGTTCAATTCGCTGAAGGAGTTCTTCCGCGACCTGTTCAACGGCAAGAAGAAGCGGGCACGCCGGGCCGCCGAGGAGGCCGGCCAGTCCGGCCGTGAGCTGAAGACCGTCCGGATCAGCGGCTCCGCCGATTGACCCCGTTTCCCCTTCAATTCTCGGTGCGTGACGGAGCGTAGATAAAAAAAAGGTCGGAACTTCACAGCTCCGGCCTTTCCCACTTAATACAAACCTAATTATGAATAAAACGTATGATGAAAAGTTGTTTCACAGGATAAGGTTAGAAAGATTAAATCCTATTAGAACCAATTAACTCTATGCGTCAAATTTAGCATTTTTTGTGCCAAAGTCATAGCATTTTCCACGAATAAGTGGTTAATTTTCAATAAAAACAATTTAGATGGCAAGACACGGTCGGGTGTCCGTAAAGAAAGTGGAGGAAAATCTTGGCTTTGAGCAAGGGGATGACTAACTTTGGCAATCAGACGGATATCTACGGATATCCAAGGCAGATTCCGGTGACGAGAATGACACTATGAGACAGAGGACCATAAAGACGATAACGGCGCTGACGGCGCTGACGCTGGCCATCGCGGCGGCCGGTCAGACTAAGGAGGCCGCCTTCCAGGACGGGACGCAGGCATATTCACAAAAGGCCAGGATTGACGGGACGCAGGCATATTCACAAAAGATCAGAATCGACACCCTGCAGGACGGGACGCTCGCATATTCAAGGACGGTCATCGACAGTTCGGCGCTGGTGAAGGAGTTCCGCACGCCGCCGAAAGCCGCGAGGCCGCAGGTCTGGTGGCACTGGATGGACGGGAACGTCTCGAAGGAAGGCATCCGCAAGGACCTCGAATGGATGAAGCGCAGCGGATTCGGAGGCTTCCACCAGTTCGACGCCGGAGGGGTGGATATGCCGAGGGCAGCGAAGGTCCGCCTCCCCTACCTCTCCGAAAGCTGGAAGGAAGCGTTCCGTTACGCCATCCATCTCGCCGACTCGCTCGGGCTTGACGCCACCATCGCAAGCGCTCCGGGCTGGAGTTCCACCGGAGGGACCTGGGTGAAAGCAGAGGATGCGGTCAAGAAACTCGACTGGACGACGGTGGATGTCAGAGGCGGCAAAGTCTCCGTGCGACTCCCCGCACCGGGAGGCACCGTAGGCCCTTACCTTGACTACCCCAACACCAACGACCGCCTCGAAGTGAAACCCTACGGGAAAGACCTTTACGTGCTGGCCGTCAGGCTTCCGAACGCCGACAAGCCGATGGAGGCGCTGACCGAGAGCCTTGAAGTCAGCGACACCCTCATCACGGCCGTCTTCAGAAGCCCGCAGACAATCAAAGCGTTCACGCTCAAGAGCCTCGCCACGGGAGGAAGACCGAAGTTCGGAGAACCTGTCTGCCGGGCCGTCCTCGAATGCAGCGACGACGGAGAAGCCTGGCGGGAGGTCACCCGGATCGAGCCTTCCACCATCTCCTACCTCACGAAAGACATCAGGCCGACCTGCGCGAGATTCTTCAGGATCAGAGGAAGCAGGCTGGTCTCGATGGAACTTTTCACCGTGACGAAAGTCAACCACAGCGAAGAACTTGGCGGCTTCGGGATCATCCACGATTTCTGGAAGTACCACACGCCTTACTCAAAGGACGCTGTCAGGACTTCGGACATCGTCAACCTGACCGGGAAGATGGCCGCCGACGGGAAACTCGTCTGCACCCTGCCTCCAGGCAGGTGGAGGATCTACCGCTTCGGCTGGTCCGTCACCGGCAAGATCAACCACCCTGCCTCCCCTGACGCGACCGGGCTGGAAGTCGACAAACTCGACCCGGACGCTTGGACGAGATATTTCCGCACCTACCTTGACCTCTACAAAGAGGCCGCAGGAGGGATGCTCGGGCCGAAAGGCATCAGCTACCTTCTTGTGGACAGCTACGAGGCTGGATCCTACACCTGGACTCCGAAAATGGCGGAAGAGTTCAAGGCCAGAAGAGGCTATGACCTCATCCCGTGGCTGCCGGCGCTCGCCGGAGAGGTCATCGGAAGTTCGGCGATGACCGAAAGGTTCCTCTGGGACTGGAGGCGCACCCTCGGCGAGCTGTTCAGCGAGAACTACGACAGGATCAACGACATCATCAAGGAATATGGCCTCGCGGGCCGCTACACGGAGACCCACGAGGGCAGCCGGGCCTACACGGGAGACGGAATGGACCCGAAGATCAAGGCCACCATCCCTATGGCCGCAATCTGGATGGAGAACACGCCCACCGGGTCATCGGTGGCCGCGGCCATCTGCGACATCAGGGAATCGGCCTCGGTGTCACACATCTACGGCCAGCCTATCGTCGCGGCCGAGTCCTTCTCGGTCAACGGGGACGACGGCAGAGCCTACACCTACTGTCCGGAGAACATGAAATTCATCGCGGACGTGGGCCTCAGCGCCGGACTCAACCGCTTCGTCATCCACGAGTCCGCCTCGCAGCCGAACGACGAGTACCTGCCCGGCCTGCAGCTCTTCCGCTACGGCCAATGGCTGCACAGGAACGAGACCTGGAGTGAATATGCCAGAGTGTTCACCGACTATCTAGCCCGGTCGAGCCATCTGTTGCAGCAGGGCACGTCGGTGGCCGACATCCTGCTCTACTATGGCGAGGACATCAACATCACGGCGCTCTACGGCGGTGACGCCTACAGCACGCTGCCGGCGGTGCCTGACGGCTACAACTACGATTTCGCCAATCCTACTGTCCTGCTGACCGGCCTCAGGGCCGAAGACGGCTGTCTTGTCAGCCCTTCGGGGGCCAGGTACAAAGTCCTGTGGATGGACAGCGCCGAAAGGCCTATGTCACTGGACATCCTGAAGAAAATCAAGGAGTTTGCCGACGCGGGAGTGGTCATCTGTTCCCAGGAGCCGCAGCGGTGCGCCGGTCTGAAAGCCGACGACAAGACCTTCGCCTCCCTGGTCGAGAGCATCTGGCACTCTGGGCGGAAGAACGTCTACACCTGCCCTCTGGCTGACTGCCTCCGCTCGAGCGGAATCAAAGCCGACTTCGAGGTGGTTCCTGAATATGCCGACGCACCTTCGGACGTCGATCCGGCGCTGGCCCCGGCCAACGCTCCGGACCGTTACGGTGACTTCAAGTATGTCCACAGAACCCTCGGGGACAGCACGCAGATCTACTGGGTGAGGAACTTCTCGGACAAGAACGCTTCCGCCCATCTGAGTTTCAGGGACGGAGGCCGGTGCGCCGCCGTCTTCAATCCGGATGACGGCTCCGTCAGGGAGACCGAGGTAGTCTTCGATGGAGGACGCTACAAAGTCGACCTGCCGATGCTCTCCACCGACGCCCGCGCGGTGATTCTCTCCAACAGACCGCAGTTCACCCTGAGGGACAGCGTCGTGGCCGCGGCCGCCGACTCCACCGAAGCCGCGCGGATAGAGATGGAACTTGGAATCACCGGAAAGGAACTCCCGGACAGTCTGGACAGCGATGTCGTGGAACTCCACGTCGAGGATCTGTCCATTCCTCTCGACCAGGTCTGGGACGTGCATTTCGAGCAGAAGAACGGAGGCACGGCTGACGAGCGGTTCACCTCCCTGAAGTCCTGGACGGAATGCGAGAACCCTGTGGTGAAGTATTTCTCCGGCACGGCCGTCTACAAGACCACCTTCAACGTCGACGTAGTCTTTCTCGAAAAGTCCGCGGACATATTCATAGACCTCGGGTCGGTGAAGAACATCGCCGAGGTCTCCGTCAACGGCAAGGCCGCGGGAGTGCTGTGGAAGGCTCCGTTCAGGACAGGAGAGATAAGGCAGCTTCTCAAGGAAGGAGAAAACACTTTGGAAATCAAGGTGACGAACCTTTGGAGGAACAGGATGATCGGCGACGTGCAGCCGGGCGAAGAGCATCCGGTCACTGCCATCCGCCGGTTCTACAAGAAGGATGACACCCTGCTGCGCTCTGGTCTTCTTGGACCGGTCACGCTCACGGTACGCCGGAGCCTGTAGCCGGGCTCTCCCCGGCGGCGGAATCCACCAGACCCCGGCCTAAAGTTTCGCCGACTGGGTCGCCGCGCGGTACTCGGCAGGAGTCTGGCCGGTCACGTGCCGGAAAGCCGTGAAGAAATAGTCGTGGTTGTTGTAGCCCACGCTGTAGGCCACCTCCTTGATGCTCATCGCCGTGTTGGTGAGCAGCTCCTTGGCCTTGCTCATCCGCACCTCGTTGATGAAACGCGCGGGAGAGAACCCTGTATATTCCTTGAAAGTCTTTCTGAAAGAAGAATAGCTGAGGCAGAGCTTCGAGGCCACTTCCTCAGGCGAGATGGTGGCGTACTGGTCGTGGATCATCACCTTCGCCTGGCTGATCTTGTTCGCCGCGTCGGACTCCTGGAACTGCGAATTCCTGTCGTAGTAATATGCCAGGCTGAGCAGCCTGTCCACGATGCCCGCGAGGATCTGCTGGAAGCCGGATTCCTGCTTCGACGCTGCCTCTATGGCTGAAGAATAGAGCTTGACGATCTCCTCGTGGATGTTCACCTTGAAGACAGGACGGTCCTTCGAGAAGAAGCCCTGGGCGATCAGATTGTCGATGAAGCTCCCGTTGAAACCGATCCAGTACTCCTTCCAGCCCACATTCTTGTCAGGATGGTAGGAATGCCACTCCCCCGGAAACAGCAGGAACATCATCCCCGCCTTGACAGGCACGCCCTTCCCGCGACCGAGGGAATCGCTGTAGAACCGGCCGCTTCCCTCCGTGATGTACAGCAGCTGGTACTCCTGCAGGATCCTTCCGCTGCTGACCGAGAACACGTACCTCGAAGGATGGTTGCGGGGAGGATAATCCATCCCCGGAGCTATCTCCTGGAAGCCCACGGAATTTACCGCCATCCCCCATTTCAAATCAAGAGGATTGACTGCCAAATATTTAAGATGAAGAGACGACATCGTTTTAAAGCGAAACCTTAATGGTTGTCACTCACAAATATAGCGATTATTTCTTCCCTATCAAAATTCCAAGTCATAATGTCAGAAAGTTCAGCGGTGAAAAAGCAAAAAAAAACAAAATTTGTAACGGTAAAATGACGGCCGG
>CAVJKE010000054.1:0-9471 GCA_963649695.1 bacterium | reverse complement strand
AGTTGACAGAAAGTGAGGATGCCCTAAGCGACCATTATGATTTCGTAAAGGAGGGCATACCATCAACCGTCTTTCACACCGGCCCCGATGATGCTATCCACACCGCTGATGACATCGCAGGCAGACTAAATTATAAGGGTATGTCAGAGATACTCGAGTTCCTGACCAACTACATAATCACCTTGTCCACAACAAGCCGCAGAACGGCAGACATTGCGATACAAACACAATGACAAGATCAGAGACAAAGATTAAGGTCAGTTTCGGAGATTTTGATTATCTTTGTTTTTATTAATTTGAGTTTCGCATGTGCGAAACACCTTATTTCCCGTCACATAGGTGACGGAGCAAGTCCCTCCCCCGAGGGGAGGGATTTAGGGAGAGGGTAACGAGAACTGATTTTTTCATGGCAATACCCTTTGAACGTGAGATAAGGTATTTTTAACAGGCACTTTATTGCAAGCGAAAGTTAAGTCATAAGAAATTTGAAAGGTTATGAGCTTCTTTACATTCCCTGGAGAGCAGGAACACAGAAGATTCAACTATAAGCCCATCTACTACGACAAGGCGGAGGATGAGCGCAGACAGAAATTCGGAAGTGTCGACGGCACTTTCGACAAGGAGAAAGAGAAAGGTGAGTATCAGCCGGGGTCCTACATCCGCGGCTCGCTCCGTGATGGAGAGTATTCAAGGAGGCACACCACCACCACGAAGGCGCAGAGGATCATCGGAATCATAGGTCTGATCCTTCTCGCCGTGATACTCATCTATCTCACGAAATTCTACTCTCTCCTTTAGGATGGATCTCAGAATACTGCCCGGCAACATCGCCAACATGATCGCCGCGGGCGAGGTCGTGCAAAGACCTGCGTCCGTGGTCAAGGAACTTGTGGAAAACGCCGTCGACGCGGGCGCGCAGCACATAAGCGTCATAATCAAGGACTCGGGGCGCACGCTCATCCAAGTCATAGACGACGGCACGGGGATGGACCCGGACGACGCCGTCCTCTGCTTCGAGAGACACGCCACGTCCAAGATAGCCACGGCCGAAGACCTTGAGGGCATCCTGACCTTCGGCTTCAGAGGCGAGGCGCTGGCCTCGATCGCGGCGGTGGCCGAAGTGACCCTGAAGACCCGCACCGAGGACGAGGAGGTCGGCTGCCAGGTGGAATTCGCAGCCTCCGTCCACACTTCCACGACAGAAGTCTCGACGCCGAAAGGCACCAACATAGCGGTGCGGAATCTGTTCTACAACGTCCCGGCGAGGAGGAAATTCCTGAAGTCGGACAATGTGGAGTTCAAGCACATCATCGAGGAGTTCACGAAAGTGGCGCTGACGAGGCCGGCCATAGGCTTCACCCTGAACCACAACGGCAAGGACATCTTCGTGCTGAAACCAGCGAAATCCCTGAAATTCAGGATTATGGACCTGCTCGGCGGATCCGTCACCTCGGATGTCGTCGACATCCACGCCGAGACCTCGGTCGTCAGGCTGGACGGCTTCGTGGGCAGACCGGACACGGCCAGGAAGACCCTGGGCAACCAGTTCTTCTTCGTCAACGGCCGCTTTTTCCGCAGCCCCTACCTGCACAAGGCCGTGATGAAGGCCTATGAGGGACTTATCGGCGACGGGGTCACCCCGGCGTACTTCATCTACCTTGAAGTGGACCCGAAAGGGGTGGACGTGAACATCAGCCCGACCAAATCCGAAGTCAAGTTCGAGGACGACTCCTTCATATTCCAAGTGCTTTACGCCTCCGTCAAGGAGACGCTCGCGAAGAATTCCTTCGCCGGCGACATCGACTTTTCCAACCCGGAAGCGAAGGACATGCCCGTACTGGGAGCGAACATCTCTGAATATAGGCCCGACTCGTTCGAGCTGATGCCGCTCGACCCGAATTTCAACCCGTTCGACAGCCCTTCTGCCGAGTCCGGGAGCGAAGGTGCAGCCCCTGACGGAGGCCTTGACCCGGCCGCTGACGGAGGTTTTGTGAATATGGGCACGTCGTCCGGCTGGGGAGGGTCCGCTTCGGGCAAAGCCGGAGACCAGACCTGGAACGGCGGGGCGGGACGCTACGTCGACCGCCGGGACGACTACGGGAAACTCTTTGAAGACAAGGCCTTGCCTGTTTCCCAGACCATCGTGATGGGCGGCAGGTACATAGTCACCCCGTCAAAGGACGGGCTGATGGTCGTCAATGTGCGCAGGGCCAGGGAACGGATCCTCTACGACAGAGCCTTGGACGCGCTGACGAAGAACGGCCACGTCACCCAGTCGACTATGTTCCCTGTCAAGGTGGAGATCGGCGCGGCCAACAGAGCGCTTCTCGACGAGAAGGCCGACCTGCTGGCGACTCTCGGCTTCGACATCACCCCGTTCGGAACGGACACGGTCGTTGTCGGAGGGGTTCCGGAAGGATATTCCTGCGAAGAAGGGAAGGTGCGGACGATGGTCACCGACCTGCTGCTGATCATCGCCGACGGAAGCGCGTCCCTGCCGGGAGTGCTTGAATCCGGAATGGCGGAGAAAATCGCCCTTCTGGGGGCTTCCAGCGGGGGGCAGCTCACTTCCCCGACGGAGGCGAGAAACCTGCTCGACGCCCTGCTCGCGAGCAGCAACCCGGAACTGACGGCGGGAGGGAAGAAGATAATGGCGATCATCAGCGCCGCCCAGATAGAAAAGTTGTTTTAACAATCTACGAATATATTCACGAATATGCCTTACTACACATACGAAGACAACAACGGAGGCTTCCTCAGCATGTTCCCGCCCGTGACGCGGAACATCCTGATGATCAACGTAGTGATGTTCTTAGCCACCCTTGTGAACGAGAATTTCATAGTGGAGAAGTTCGCGCTTTTCTACCCTAGTTCTCCGTTCTTCCACATCTGGCAGCCGCTGACCTACCTGTTCGTGCACGGAGGCTTCTGGCATCTGTTTTTCAACATGTTCTGCCTTGTGATGTTCGGTTCGGCGCTCGAAAGGTCCATCGGCTCGAAGAAATTCCTTGTCTTCTACCTTGTGGCCGGTCTCGGAGCCGCCCTGACGCACACCGGAGTTGAATATTTCAGGATGCAGGAACTGGCGACAGCTTCCGGCGGAATCCTGACTCAAGGGATGGCCGACATCCTGCGCACACCGACCGTGGGAGCCTCGGGAGCGATCTACGGAGTGCAGATAGGCTACGCGATGCTGTACCCGAACGACATGTGGACCCTGCTTTTCCCTCCGATCTCCCTGAAAGCCAAGTGGTTCGTCCTGATTTTCGTCATCATCGAACTCTACACCGGAGTGACCGGCACTCTGGACGGAGTCGCTCACTTCGCCCACCTCGGCGGAATGCTGTTCGGCTTCCTGCTGCTGCTTTACTGGAAGAAATCGGGCAAACTCTGGAGATAGCCGATGGTTGACAGGCGACATAGCAATCCGTTCATAGCGATCGCGGCGAGGCTGCTGATGATTCTGGCGGCATTCCTGCTGTTGCTCAGCTATGCGTCGATGGTGGCGAACCCGGCCCAGGCCTGGTACATGACCATCTTCGGTCTTGCCTTCGTGCCTCTCGCCCTGCTCAACTGCCTGTTTCTGTTCATAGCCATCCGCAGAGGGTCCCGCTCGCTGATGATTCCACTTCTGGTCCTTCTGCCGTCCCTGCTGTTCATCGGCAGGTACTTCCAGTTCTCTTCAGGAGCCGAGAAGGCTGAAGACGGAGTCCAGACCATCAAGGTGCTGACCTACAATGTCGGCCATTTCTCTCTGGGAACAGACCCTCGGTTCAACGGCGACGAGTCCGCAGCCCTCTGCGCCGATTCACTGGCGGCTTTCATCCTGAAGAACGATCCGGACGTCGTCTGCCTGCAGGAGGTCGGAATCCCCGGCGGCATGGGAGTCAGGAAATTCATCGGAGAACATTTCCCGGGCTACGAGGCGGCCTATTTCATCTTCCCAGGCGAGAAGAGGGCCTACGGCAACATTATCCTGAGCAGATTTCCGATAGTGGACAAAGGAAAACTGACGTTCGAGGAGAGTTCCAACCTGGCCGTCTACGCCGACCTCCGGGTCAGGGACGGAGTCGAGGTCAGGGTGTACAACTGCCATTTCGAGAGTTACAACATCTCGCTGTCAAGGTTCAAGAAATCGATTCTGGACAAGAACACCGACCAGATGATCGAGACGGAGCAGAAGATGAAAAAAGCCATCAGAAGGCGGCCTGAGCAGGTCGACCTTGTGATGTCCGACATCGAGGGCTGCACGCAGGAATCGATTGTGACCGGAGATTTCAACGACAACCCGATGTCCTACACCTACAACCGTCTGAAAAAGGGAAGGCGCGACTCCTTCGTCGAGGCCGGAAAAGGATTCGGGGCGACATATTCATTCCTCTGGCCGTTCATCAGGATAGACTACATTCTCTACCCTTCGCATTTCGGCTGCGTCTCGCACACCGTGCCGAGGGTGAAATATTCCGACCACTACCCCGTCATCGCCGAGATCTCGCTGAAGCAGTGATTTCCGGTGACTTCCAGCGATTCCCATTGATTCAAAGCAGTTTCCAATGATTTCCAGCCATCCGCTGCGGGCGGCTCGCTACTGGATCGAATTTATGTCAATCAGATTGTTAAGGATCGCATAGACGGTCAGACCGGCGACGGTCTTGATGCCGGTCTTGCGGGTGATGTTCTTGCGGTGCGTGATGACCGTGTAGATCGACAGGCTGAACTTGTCGGCGATCTCCTTGTTGAGCATACCCTGGGCCACGCACACAAGGATCTCTTTCTCCCTAGCCGACAGCTCGTCGCCGTCAGACCCCGACTCCGGCTGCCGCGACTCGACCGCCGACTGCAGTTTCCTGACCACCCCGGCGGCATCGTCGTACAGCGAGATAGCCCCGTCGTACTGCTTGATGATCTCGTCCGTGACCGCAGGGCCTTCGATGGCGATCACCGAAGCGTCACAGAGCTCAGCCAGAGCCACCCGTCCGTCCTTGCGGCTCTGATAGTCAAAGACAAGAGGGTCGATGATGACCAGGTCAGGAGAAAGGCTGCGGAGCCTCGCCTCGCTCGCCTTCGAGCAATCCACCAGATTCTCCTGGACGATGAAGTCCGGCTGGTCGGCGAGAATGCTCTCAAGCCCCCTGACAATGATGTCAGAAGGCACTATCAATGTGACTGTCTTCCTACTTTCCATCGTGTTCAAGAGCGCTGACGATCGGCACCAGGATGCCGTTCTCCACATATGTGTGCCTCCTCAGGTCGTCCCTCAGGTGATAGATCGAGAGCAGCACACTTGTTCTCAATTCATTGGAGATGTCACCCGGGAGGTATTTCATCACGATGTTCTTCATGTCCTCAAGCTTCTCCTCGACATTCTCGTGATGCTCCTCGAACTGCTCGATGGAGTAGCCCTCGATCTTGCGGCCTTCCTTGCGCAGAGCCTCGATGTAGGGGAACACGACCTGCTCCTCGTAGGCGAAATGCTTGTCAAGTTCCGACTTGTAGTCGTTGAAGAACTTCAGGACAACCTTCTTCTGCCTCTCGTCGAACGGAGCGACAAGTTTGTCGAAAGTGTTCTCCAGCACCCTCAGGGCGCTGCCCATATAGTAGAGATGGGAGCCGTGGAGGTAGGTGATGATGCCGCCGATGTCGCCGTGCGAAAGTTCGGCGGCGGAAGGCACGTGGTCAGGGAAGGAGTACACGTTGCAGATCAGCAGGAAGGTGTCAGGATCCACCCCGCATCTGGAACAGGCTTCCGCCACCGGCAAGGCGGCGTACTTCAAGTCAAGTCCTATGCGGGAGATCACCTGGAGAAGGGAGTAGTCGATGTCAATCAGTTCTGACACAGACATTTCTTTCGTGAGTATCGGCTTCATAACGTCTTTACGTTCTTTTTGTGAGTGCGTAGATGATGTCAAGATATTCAAAAAAAATCGATTTCACAAGATTCCGCCGGCTGGACGGTCCGGTAGCGGAAGGACCGGGTCAGATGAGCAGCGCCGTGATGTGGAAGCCGATGTAGGCAGCGATCCAGGCGACCACCATCGTGTAGACGCAGACCGCTATGGCCCAGCGCCAGCGGCCGGTCTCGTTCTTGATTGCCACGAAGGTGGCGATGCACGGGAAGTACAGGAGTATGAATATCATATAGGCCACGGCAGCAGGAAGCGGAACCGTGCGTGCGAGAGTCCCCTGCAGCTGTGTGTCTCCGGAAAGGTCGGCCTCGGCGATCTCGGCCACGGCGGCATCTGAAACCGCATCGTCTGACCCGGCGGCGGCCGAAGCGGCTTCAGGAGCGTACATCACGCCCAGAGTGCTGACCACCAGCTCTTTTGCAACGACTCCGGTAAGCAGGCCGATGTCCATCTTCCAGCTGAATCCGAGCGGGTCGAGAGCCGGAGCCACTGTCTTGCCAAGCTGTCCGATGTACGAATGCTCCTGCTGATACTCAGCGCCTTTGTCCGTGTGAGGGAAGTAACCCAGACACCAGATGACGACCGAACCGATCAGAATCGTGGTGGCCATCTTCTCAAGGTACTGCTTGCCTTTCTCCCAGGTGTGTCTCCAGATAGCCTTGCCGGTAGGAATCCTGTAAGGCGGCAGTTCCATCACGAAAGGCAGGTCATCCTCCTTGATGAACCTGCTCAGCACTACAGCCGACAAGATCGCCAGCAGGACCCCGAGGAAGTATATTCCTAAAAGAGCGAGGGCCGAGTGGTGAGGGAAGAAGGCTCCGGCGAGCAGGACGAAGATCGGAAGTCTGCCGGCGCAGGACATGAACGGAAGGATCGCTATCGTGATGAGGCGGCTCTTGCGGCTCTCGATCGCCCTCGTGGCGAGGATCGCCGGCACGTTGCAACCGAAACCCATCACCATCGGGATGAAGGACTTGCCGTGAAGGCCGATGCGGTGCATCAGCTTGTCCACGATGAAGGCGGCGCGCGCCATATAGCCAGAATCCTCCATTATCGACAGGAAGAAATAGAGTATCAAGATGTTAGGCAGGAAGACCAGCACACTCCCGACTCCGGCGATGACTCCGTCCACCAGCAGGTCCTTGAGCCAGCCGTCCTTCATGAAGCTTGCGACGAAATCGCCGAACTTCGCCACCAGCCAGTCGATCCAGTTCATCGGGTAGTCGCCCAGGGTGAAGGTGGACTGGAAAATCAGGTACAGCAGAAGGATGAATATCGGGAAGGCGGCCCACTTGTTGGTGACCACCGAGTCGATTTTGTCTGTTATGGTCTTTTTCGGCTTCTCCTCCACGTGCTGCACGTAAGTCTCGGCGAGAGCGCCGTGGATGAATGAATATTTAGCGTCCACTATCGCGGACTCGGTGCTGACGTGGAGCAGGTTCTCGATCCTCGCTGCCTCCTCCTTTCTGGCTGCCTCGATTTCGGAGGCGTTCGGCAGAGTGGCGATGATGCCCTCGATCTGCTTGTCGTTCTCGAGGAACTTGATCGCAAGGTAACGGGTGGAGTACTTGTCGCGGATGTCCGTGTTCTTCTGGATCAGCAGCTTGACCCGGTCGATGCTCTTCTCGATCTCCGTGCCGTGGTTGATGTGGATGTGCCTCGCCAGCCTCTCGTCGTGCTGCTCGTAGATCTTGATCACGGTGTCGAAAAGCTCCGGGATGCCGGTGCCGTCGCGGCTGACGGTCGGGCAGACAGGCACGCCAAGCAGGTAGCCGAGCTGTGTGGTGTCAAGGGTATCCCCTCTGGCCTGGAGTTCGTCGTACATATTCAAGGCCATAACGACCCGCAGGTTCATGTCGATGACCTGTGTCGTGAGGTAAAGGTTCCTTTCGATGTTGGAAGCGTCCACGACATTCACGACCACATCCGGGACATTGTCAATCAGGTTCTTACGGACGTAAAGCTCCTCCGGGCTGTAGGCGGACAGTGAATATGTCCCCGGCAGGTCCACCAGCACGAACTTGTAGCCGCCATATTCAAAACGCCCTTCCTTCGCGTCCACGGTCACTCCGCTGTAGTTGCCGACGTGTTCGTGGCTGCCAGAGGCTATGTTGAAGAGTGAGGTCTTGCCGCAGTTCGGATTGCCGACCAGAGCGACTCGTATGATATGGTGACGCTCCTTGGCGAGACGGGACATCTCGAGATTGAGGGTGGCGGCCTCGTCGCAGTCCTCGTCGTTGATCGAGGCGAAGTCCTGTCTTGAGTCCACAGCCGCCTTTGCCTCCTCCTCGCTGATCACGTCGATCAGCGCAGCCTCCGAGCGGCGGAGCGAAACCTTATAGCCAAGTATTTCATACTCAATAGGATCTTTCAGCGGAGCGTTGAGAACGACACGCACCCGCTTGCCGGCGATGAAGCCCATCTCGATGAGCCTTTTGCGGAAACCGCCGTGACCGTTGACCTTGGCGATCACGCCGACTTCGCCCGTTTTCAATTCTGATAGTACCATAAGACTGATTTACAGACGCGAATGTCGCTAAAATCAACAATAAAATCAATCGCTAACTGTTGGTATTCTTCCTTGCGGAACCGCATAAAAGATGAACGGGGTATGCTGTCCCAGCAGACCCCGTTCGCAATTCTAACCTAAAACTTAACCTATGAAAAAACTATTCGTTGCAAAGGTAGATTTTTTAAATTAACCAAACAAGCATTTAAGAAATTAATTTGGCTAAAATTTCTCTAAAATTGTCCTAAAAGTTTGCGTCGCACTTTTGAATATGAACTGAATTTTATCAAAATCCACCTCTCAGCCAACTGAGCGGCACTTTTTACTTCTTGCCGGCAGCCTCTGCAGAAGCCGTTTCCGCACCGGAAGTTTTAGTACCGTCGTCAACAAGTTTAATAGTTTTAATACGCACGTCCATCAGCGGTCTATCTCTCTGGTCTGTAGCCACTTGAGCGATTCTGTCGACAACATCGAGTCCCTTGACCGTCTCGCCGAAGACCGTGTAGGAGCCATCAAGTTGCGCACAGGCTCCAGCGTCCTGCACGATGTAGAACTGGGATCCGGAGGATTCTTTCATCGGATTAGCCACGTCACCTCTGCGGGCGGCGGCCAAAGCACCCTTCTTGTGGGTATATTCAGGGACGAATTCAGCAGGGATCGTGTAGTCAGGTCCGCCCTGGCCGTACCTTGCGACCGCGGCGGCCGAGGTGTCGCGGGTCAGCGGGTCTCCACCCTGGATCATGAATCCGTTGATGACCCTGTGGAAGAGGAGGCTGTCGTAGTAGCCCGTCAAAGCCAGTTTAGCGAAGTTCTGGCGATGTTTTGGAGTCTTGCTGTAGAGTTTGACCCTGATCGTGCCGAGATTCGTCACGATGTCGAAAACCGGTTCTTCCGGCATTGTAGCGATGATGTCCATAGCTGTTTTTTCTTTAGCTGCCTGCTCCGCCGCGGCGATCGAGTCGGCGCGGGCCTTTTCGGCGGCCGCTTCAGCAGCCTTCTTCGCACCGTTACCGCAACCGGCGGCCATAGCCGCAAGAGCGGCACAGGCTAAAAATG
>CAVJKE010000053.1:0-9518 GCA_963649695.1 bacterium | reverse complement strand
CTGCCGGAGGGGGAATATCCTGCCGCCGATGTCGACAGGGAAACGGCTCTTAAGTACCTGCACCGTGACAGCATAGTCCTGAAGGACGCTCCTTTGGGCTTTGTGCTGGTCCGCCACGAGGGGCATCCGCTCGGCTTCGTCAAGAATCTCGGAACGCGGTGCAACAACCTCCTCCCGAAAGGCCGTAAGATACTGATGGATGTTTAGATGGAAATTTGTATAAAATGAAGAAAATAGCACTGACAATTTTGACCGTCCTGGCTCTTCTGCCGGCCTTCGCGCAGACCAAGACGCAGCGGCAGGACTATCTTGACCGCTACAACCTCCTCGTCTCCCGCCTCGGAGTCGCCGGAGTGGGAGTTGAAACCCTGCTGCAGCGTTGGGAGAAGGATTATCCGGAGGACACCGACATGCTCCTCGGCAAGTTCTCGTATTACCTGAGCAAGAGCCAGTCGACCGCGATAGAGACCCGTGACGCCGCGAAGTATCTCGGAGCGGCCCCTGTGCTGACTTTGAAGGACACCCTCGGCAAGGATGTCAACTACTTCCAGGTCGTGAACTACGACGACGAGCTTTTCGGAAAGGCCACGCAGGCCATCGAGAAGACCATCGAAATGAATCCTGACCGTCTTGACCTGAGGCTCTTCAAGATCTCGTCGCTGATCGGCTACGAGAAAGACAGCCCCGACATGGCTCTGGACGGCTTGAAGGCCTTGATCGACTACAACGGCACACATCATCCCAAGTGGGTCTATCCGGGTGTCGAGGCTGAGGACGGCGACCTGTTTCCATCGGTGATGCAGGAGTACTGTTACGCATTCTTCAAGATCGGCACTCCGCACTGCTTCGAGGCGTTCAAGGAACTTTCCGAGAAGATGCTTGTGTACTATCCGACCGAGCCGGCCTATATGACGAACCTCGGCTCGTACTATCTCGTCTACAAGCACGACAACAAGACGGCTCTCAAGTACTACAACAAGGTTCTGAAGAAGAATCCTGACGACTATGCGACCATCAAGAACTGCGTGCTTCTGGCCCGCAGCGAGAAGAACACTAAACTGGAGAAGAAGTACCTGCCGATGCTGGTGAGGGTCACTACGGACGAAGCTGAGAAGGCTTCGGCGCAGGCTCGTCTTGACGCTCTGAAGTAGATTTCCCGGCAGCGTCCTCTGCTCTGCTCTGCTGCAGCAGTTCCAGCGAATTGATTATGTTCTGCCAGATGCTGTAGAGACCTCCCGCGACCGATGTCACAGGGGTCATGTAGGAATATCCCAGCCAGATGAGGAAGCCGGAGTTCTTCTGGCCGAGAGCCTGGCCTGCCGTGATTTCGTCGCATCTGCTCGACTCCTTGCCGCACTTTTTGTCCGGCACCCTTCCGGCGGCTCTTCCGACCGCGAACTGTATGACCGTGCAGAAAAGCGAGATGACCGCTATCAGCAACGCTGTCCAGAAGGAGATTCCGCTGTTCACCAGCGCTCTTGTCGCAAGGTAGATAGAGAACGCCAGCGACATCCCCCAGAAATAGAAAGCCCAGTCAGCGAAGCGCATCAGCCTGCGCTGGAGCCACCGCATCGTGTAGCGTATGAACCAGGCGAGAAGAAGCGGGAGGACCAGCAGAGGGAAGACCCTCATGCAGATCGCCGCGAATCCGCTGAGAAAACCGCCGTGCGCTTCGGGGTTCACAACAGGTATCACTATCGGGATGATGATCGCGGCCGTGATGTTGATGAGGACAACGTAGGACACTGTGTCCGAGAGACTTCCGCCGAGTTTTCTTGTGATTACTCCTGCGGCCGCCGCTGTCGGGCAGATGAAGCAGAGCATCGCGCATTCGGTCAGAATCTTGAGGCTGCCCTCAGGCAGAACGGCCACAAGGGCGGTCAGCGCCACGAACATCGTGACCTGGAACGATAGGATGATGAAATGCCATTTCCTGAACCTCAGGTCGTGTGGGGAGATGTTGTTGAACTGCAGGAACAGCATCGTGGCGACCAGCACCGGCTGGATGTCTTTGGCGAACTTTGAGAAGCCCGGCTCCACGCTTGCCTTCAGCGGCTGTACAAAGAACAGCACCAGGTAGGAGATGATTCCGATGGCGATCGCCAGAGGCAGCATCCAGTCTTTCACGAATTTCACAAATCTTGTCATTGAGTCTATGAATCCTGCAAATAGAAATTGCGGCAAAGATACGAATAAATAGTTATCTTTGCAGTTTGTGTACGGAAAAGTGCAAAGAGAGATAAATAGTGATAAAATGAAAAAAAGTATTGTGATTATGGTATCAGCGCTCGCGCTCGCGGCCTGCGGCCAGCAGCAGAAGACGGCTTCCGTCCCTGCCATCGACCTGGGCAATCTTGACACGACGGTGTCTCCGGCGGTCGACTTTTATCAGTACTCCACCGGCGGCTGGCAGAAGAACAACCCCCTCAAGGCTGAATATGCCCGTTTCGGCTCATTCGACCAGATTATGGAGAACAACGTGAAGAGGCTCAACGACCTTTTCGCGCAGATGAGCGACCTTGAGACCGTCAAGGGTTCGGTTGACCAGAAGATCGCGGACCTTTACAAACTCGGTCTTGACTCCACAAGGCTCAACGCCGAGGGCGCCGCTCCGCTTAAGAACTACATCGATGAGATTTACGCCGCCGCCGACAAGGCCGCCCTCGTGAAGGTCATCGCCGGTCTGCACGACGCGTCCGAATCCGCTTTCTTCTCGGCCTATGTGATGTCCGACCTCGCCGACAGCGACAGCCAGATCCTCTATCTGGGCCAGGGAGGCCTCGGAATCGGTGACAGAGACTACTATGTGGAGCCGGAGAACGCCGCCATCAAGGCAGGCTACCGCGACTTCCTCGCCAAGGTGTTCGCTCTCGCCGGAGTGGCCGAACCTGAAAAGGCCGCCGACAACGCCCTCGCAGTCGAGGATGTCCTCGCCCTGAATTCCTGGACAAGCGTCCAGGAGAGAGACATCCAGGCACAGTACAACCCTTGCAGCACCGACGAACTCGTCAAGAACAATCCGGGCTTCGACTGGAAGGCCTACTTCCAGAGCCGCGGAATCGCCGACCAGTCCAAACTCGTCGTCAGCGAGCCGTCGTTCTTCAAGGCTTTCTCTGAATATTTCGCATCGGCGGACACCGATGTCCTGAAGGACTACCTCGCCGGCCAGCTCATCCGCGGCGCCGCAGGTTCGCTCAGCGATGACTTCTACGCCGCCTACTTCGACTTCTTCAGCACCCAGCTTTCCGGCGTGACCGAGCAGAAGTCTCGCTGGAAGAGGGCCATGCAGGTGCCTAACTCCATTCTGGGCGAGGCTGTGGGCAAGATGTACGTCGAGAGGTACTTCCCTGAGACCTCGAAGACCAAGATGCTCGCTCTCGTGGAGAACTTGAAGACAGCCTTCAGCCAGCACATCGACTCTCTCGACTGGATGAGCGACGCCACGAAGGCCAAGGCCCACGAGAAACTGGACAACTTCACCGTGAAGATCGGCTATCCGGACAAGTGGAAAGACTACTCGACCCTTGACATCGACCCTGCCAAGAGCTACTACGAGAACCTTCGAGCCGCCGGGACCTGGTACATCGCCGACAACATCTCAAGGCTCGGAAAACCGACCGACAGGACCGAGTGGGGGATGTCTCCTCAGACCGTTAACGCCTACTACAACCCTACCACCAACGAGATCTGCTTCCCTGCGGCCATCCTCCAGCCTCCGTTCTTCAACCCGGACGCCGACGACGCCGTCAACTACGGAGCCATCGGAGTTGTCATCGGACACGAGATGTCCCACGGCTTCGACGACCAGGGCAGGATCTTCGACAAGAACGGCAATATGTCCGACTGGTGGACGGCCGAGGATGCCGAGAAATTCAAGGCCAAGGCCCAGGTGCTTGTGGCCCAGTTCGATTCGGTTGAGGTCGTTCCTGGCCTTCACGCCAACGGACAGCTTTCGCTGGGCGAGAACATCGGTGACCACGGCGGACTCAGCATCGCCTACACCGCTATGCACAACGCCATCGACGGCCAGAATGTCGGCCTGATCGACGGCTTCACTCCTGACCAGAGGTTCTACCTCTCCTACGGCGCTATCTGGGCGCAGAACATCACCGACCAGGAGAAGGCCCGTCTGACCAAACTGGATGTCCATTCTCTCGCCGTGAACCGTGTGAACGTGTCCCTGAAGAACTTCCAGTCCTTCTTCGACGCTTTCGGAATCAAGGAAGGCGACCCGATGTGGAGGCCTGAAAGCGAAAGAGTCCACATCTGGTAGGATCTGCCGGGATATTCATAAGTATTCATAGAAAAGCATTTTGGACGCCTCAAGGTTCATAGCCCGACGTCTTCGGTTCGAAGGAAAGGTGGCGATGGTCTCCATCGCCGTCTCTTTCCTTATCATGATCATCGCCGTCTCGGTTTCTTCCGGCTTCAGGAACGAGATCCGCGACGGCATCTCCGACCTCACGGGTGACGTGCAGCTGATGCCGGTCGACATGAACTACATCAACGAGACCTCCCCGGTCAGCGCCTCGCCCTCCTATCTGCCTCGCATCGAGGCTCTTCCGGAGGTCAAGGCTGTGACTCCGGCCGTGTACAGGGCAGGAATCGTGAAGGCGGGGGAGACCATCCAGGGTGTCCTGTTCAAGGGAGTTCCGAGAGAGAAGACTCCGGGTGATTCGGTGAAACTCGCTGTCAGCGTCCCGGTCAGGCTGTCCGAACTTCTCGGGGTCAAGGCCGGGGACAGACTCCTGACCTATTTCGTGGGCGAGAAGGTCAAAGTCCGCAATTTCAACGTCACGAGCGTGTACGAGGGAGTGATGGACGGGACCGACAACATCATCGTCCTTGCCGACATCGCCGACCTGCAAAGGCTCAACGGCTGGGAAGAGGACGAGGCCTCGCTTCTTGAGGTGGAACTTGCCGGGGCGGCGAAGAATGACGCCGGGATGAACGAGGCCACCGACGTGATCGGGAACATCCTCCTCAGGGCGGCCGGCGAGGATGACGACCAATTGATCGCCACTTCCGTCATCAGCCGCTATCCCCAGATCTTCGACTGGCTCAACCTCATCGATTTCAACGTGCTTTTCATCCTTGCCCTGATGACCATCGTGGCAGGATTCAATATGATTTCCGGACTTTTGATAATGCTTTTCCGGAACATCTCCACCATCGGAACGCTCAAGTCATTGGGAATGACGGACAGGTCCATCGCCAAGGTCTTCCTCAGGGTGGCTTCTGTCATAGTGTTCAAGGGTATGCTGTGGGGCAACGGCATCGCCTTCGCCCTCTGCGCGGTCCAGAAATGGACCCACGTCCTCAGGCTCAATCCGGAGAATTACTTCGTGCCTTTCGTTCCGGTCAGGCTAAATCTGCCGGCGGTGCTTGCCGCTGACGCCGGGGCCTGGCTCGTCATCATGCTCCTCCTCCTCATCCCTTGCATCTTCATCTCCAAGGTCGACCCTGCCAAGACTGTCAGGGCCAGGTAGAAGAGTCTCGATGTTCTCCGCTGACTCGATCATCAGCAGGGTGGTGTCGGTAGGCTGCGCCTTGTAGCGCGGCGGAACCCCACTGAATATGTCGTACTGGTTCAGCACGGCTTTCACGTAGGCGACTGTCTCCTTTCCGGAGAACTTCCCGTGCCTGACTTCCTCCACGAACTCGATAGAGTCCTGGCTCATCTGAGGCAGGACAGTGCGCAGGCTGTCCCATATTCCTACCTCTATGCCTTGCGAGCGGGCGAGTTTTATGCAGTCGTAGATGCGCCCTTCGCCGGCGTTGTAGGCCGCGAGAGTGAATTTGACAAGTTCATCGCTGTCGGCGGCCGTGTCCGAGAACTTGCTTTGCAGGCGGGAGATGTAGGCGGCTCCGGCCTCGATGTTCTCCTTCGGGTCGAGAAGGTTGTCGATGTCGTAGCGGCTGGCTGTGCGCGGCATCATCTGCATCAGGCCGACGGCCCCTCTCGGGGATTCCGCCTGGATTCTGAACCTTGACTCGCTCCAGATCAGGGCGGCGAACATCTTCCAGTCCCAGCCTATGGTCTTCGCCCCGGCCTTGATAAGGTCATCGTAGGGGCTGAGTATTCCGGAGGCCTTCTTCACGCCTTTGCGGTACGGGTTGAAGCCCCGGAAGAACCTGTCATAGACCGCTGTGTACTCTTCCGTGTTCTTGAAATAGTTGATCCATCCGATGACCCCGCGGTGTCTTCTCTTGTCGGCCTTGACCACCCAGACGACAGGCACGTCTCCAAGCTGGAACGACGAGAACTCCTCGTTCTCGACCGCTTCTGAATCCGGAAGGACGAGGATGTCGATTGTCTCCAGGCGCAGGGAGTCAAGGTAGGTGCTGTCTTCTCCGGCCAGCGAGATCTGGACGGAATCCTTCAGATGGTGGGCGAACACCTGCGCCATCTCGTAGCTGAAACCTGTCTGGTAGCCGTCGCGGAGTTTCTCGTCAAGCTTGATGACGCATTTGAAAGGAGAGTTGGTGAAGATCCTGTCTCCGCTCTCGTTTTTCCTGTTCAATTCGCTGAAAGGTATGATGAGAAGCACCAACAAGGTTGGCACAAGGTACTTCAGGAACTTCTTTGTCACGCGTTTCAGACCCATATTCAAGTGTGTTATCAGTAGTGGTTGTGTGGTTGGTCGTGTCAGAAAGAGGACTGGGACGAAGACCGCCCGCCGCTTCCTCCGCTTCCGCCGGAGAGGCCTCCGCTGGCGCTGACCTGCTTGTTCTCGTTCGGCTGCTTGTAGAACGGCCAGTAGATGCCCAGTTTCAGGGCCTGCTGCGTCCGGATGTAGTGGTGGGCGCTGAAGTAGTCGGCCTTTTCCATCGGCCAGCCGTTGCCGATGTTCTCAAGTTTCACGAAGATGCAGGCCCTCTTCCACTGGATGTTGACGAAAGCGTCGAGGACCGGGCCGTTGTTGTACTTGACCTCTCTCTGGTTGTAGAACACTCCCACGGCCGGATTCCACGCCGGAGAGTAGTACTTGGTGTTGTACCAGCCTTCGACTCCGAGCTGCATCTGCATTATGTCCTTCTTGACGTTGAGCAGGAAATAGAGCCTCGAGTTGGCTGCGAACAGCGGCAGCGGCAGCACCTCGTCGTCCGACGATAGCTGGAACAGAAGCCGGTTGTCCAGATGCACAGGCCCGAAGGCGAAATTCTTCTTCAGGGTGGCGCTCAGCACGCTCATCGGAGAATTGTTCTGGCAGGCCACTCCGGTGGAGTCGTAGTAGGTGTTGCCGGACAGGAGGGCGTAGCCGACATCCAGTCCCAACTTCCATCTCGGGATGTCGAGGCTTCCGCGGAACTGTGTGGTGGATATCTTGCCGAAGTCGTTGTCCCACTTGAAGTGGTTCGAGTAGTAGTGCTGGAGGTAGTACTCCGGCTCCTCAAGTTTTGTCTCGAAGTGAAGGGTGAGGCTCAGAGGGCTCTTCCTCGCTTTCCTGAACGGATACAGGTCCAGTCTGGCGTTGGCCTTGACTGACATGTCGTTGATCTGGTCGCCGAGGAACACATAGTCTCCGGTGGCGTCCCAATGGATGTAGTCCCTGATCTGCCCTTCCACTCCGGCGTAGACGAAGGCGGAGTTCCAAGTCTCGTGCGTCGTGCCTTTCAGGAATGTCGGGTCGAAGACGTTGTAGTTGAGCAGACGGTCACCGACGCCGGCGTTCAGTTTGGACACGACGGCGTCGTCGGCCCACGGCTGCAGCCGCAGGAACACCCTGTTCTCCAGCTTCATCACCCTGACTGAGTCGAAGGAACTTGTCGGACTGTAATTGAATATGTTGTTGTAGAATCCCTTCGCGGCTTCGGTGGAGAGGTTGTCGGTGTAGTCCCTGCGGAACACTGAATATTCACTGCTGTGCCCGATGAAGGCGGTGGTGATGTCGTTGTCCGGGAGGGTGTCGGCGGCGGCCCGCTCGAGCCTCCTCAGGCCGACAAGGCTGTCGGCCGCGGAGATCTTCGCTGAATCTCCGGAGGCCAGCAGGCTGTCTCTGTAGACCTTGTCCAGTTTGTTCTCCTTGATGTCCTTGATGAAATTGAACGGGATTCTGTACTGCTGGTCGAGGGTCACCGTCTTGCGGATGACCTTCGAGGATGCGTCGGCGAGGTAGACAGGGTACTCCCTGGCGTCAAGGGTCGTGTCGCTGACCATCTTGTTGTCGCTGGTGCCGCCGTTTTCGTTGCGCAGGATCTTGTTGTGGATGTAGGCGGCGTGCATCATGTACCTCTTGCCGAGGTAGTTGACCGAGGCGACGAAGGTCTTGTTGACGGTCTTCTCGTTCTCCATAATGCCGTTGCCTCCGAACCTGTTGTACTCGAGGGTGAAATTCAGTTCCGGGAATATGTTCTGCGAGGTCAGGATGTGCAGGTTGTCGGACTCCTTCTGCGAGTCGGCGAAGAGCGTTCCGAAGAAGGCCAGCTCCGTGTAGGCTGTCTTCGTGTTGTAGAAAGGCAGGGTCTTCGCCGAGTAGGTCCACGGCTCGTAGGCGTCGTAGAAGGAGACCCCGTTCTGGCTGGCCCTGTTGAACCAGTTGTAGGACTGCGCCGCGGATCCGGCCACGCCCAGCCAGTTGGCGTTCACGTCATTGCGGAAGATAGGGTAGTCGTGCACCCAGTAGTTGTAGCTGGTGTCCGGTGTCCGGATGTCCATCTTGTGGAACTCCCTCTCGTGGGTCCAGGTGACGATCCTTTTGTACTTCATCGAGTCCGGCAGGGCGAACGCGTCGATGATCCTGATCCTGGCCTCCTTCACGCTGTCGGTGTAGGCCTTCAGGCTGTCTTTCAAGTTCAGAATGCTGTCGGCGAGATGTTTCTTGGCTTTCTCCTTGACTGAGAAGTCGTACTTCTTCCTGTCGGCTTTCGACAGGCCGGCGTACCAAGCCTCGAACTCGGCCTTCTTCCTGATGGCGGAGTCGAGGTAGTAGAGCGAGTCCACCAAAGGCCAGTCTACGGAGTCGCCGGCCTCGCGCAGGGAATCCACCACGATCCTGTGGGTGAGCGAGTCAAGGATGGCGACATAGTACTTGTACCTGAACGGGTCTGTTTCCCGGAGGGAATCCGGAGGGAAGACCGTGTCCCTGGCCGTCAGCACAGGTGTCGTGTCGATGGGTGCGAGGACAAGGTCGGCCGTGTCCTCTTTGGCCGAAGGTTTACGGATGAACTGGTTCCTGTAGCGGATCGTGTCCGGCTGCAGAGGTCTGTCGGCCAGTATGAAACCGAAGCCGGGGTCGCCGGAGACGGCGCTGTTGCCCATTCCGATGGCCTGCAGCGCCACAAAGCACGCCACGACCAGCGGAAACCATATCTTGTTCAAAGTCTTTTTCACGTTCTGCATTCCCTTGTACCGGTAGTACCGGGTATAAAACTCACAAGCTTAACTTTCGCAAGTAACTGAATGTATGTTGCAAAATCACCTTATCTCACGTCCAAAGGGTATCGCACGAAATAATCTGTTCACGTTACCCTTCCCCTAAATCCCCTTCCTCGGGAAGGGGACTTGCTCCGTCACT
>CAVJKE010000052.1:0-9554 GCA_963649695.1 bacterium | reverse complement strand
GCGGCTAACCGCCTGACAATCAATTAACAGAGCAAAGGTCTGGTATCAAAATCGGTACCAGACCTTTGCTCTTTTCACTCATTATCAATCACTTGTCCGCCACGGACATCCTATTTTCTGCCGATCTTCATGTTGCCGACATTGAGGCCCCACTCGCCGTCCTGGACGATAGGGACAGGCTGGCCGTCGAGATTCTTGCCATAGTAGACCTCGTCAAGGTAGGTGTGGGAATGGCCGCCGACCACAAGGTCCACATTGCGGGTCTGGCTGACAAGGTACGGGTCGACATATTCCTCACCGGCGAACCCGATGTGGGTAAGCACGATGACGAAGTCGCACTTCTTCTCGTTTTTAAGGTAGGCCGCCCATTTGTTCACGACCTCCGCGTTGTCGAAAGACGTGATCTTCCCGGAAACCGACTTCGCCACGAGCTTGCTGATGTTCGGCATAAGGCCGATAATTCCGATCTTCATACCGGCCTTTTTCAGGATGGCATACGGCCTGACATATTCAGAAAGCTTAAGGCCCGAGAAGTCGTAGTTGGCGCAGACCACGTGGCACTTCAGGCTCGAAAGCCGCCTCGCAAGTTCATCGACTCCGTTGTCGAACTCGTGGTTGCCGAGAGTGACACAGTCATATTCCATCGCGTTGAGGATGTCGATCTCGATGTCGCCGCCAAAGGTGGAGAAGTAGGATGTGCCCTGGCTGAAGTCGCCGGCGTGCAGGAAAAGCACATTGCGCTTCCCGTCGGCCTTCACGACGCTGTCCCGGTAGGCGGCGCGCTCGATCGCTCCGCCGCGTCCAATGAACGCTCCGGACCTTTCAGGCTCAAGATGGCTGTGGGTGTCATTGACGTGGATGATGGTCAGACGGCGCTGCGCGGCCGCGTCTGTCGCCAGGAAAGAGGCGAGCAGACATATTCCTAAAAATAACTTTTTCATATTGATGCCTCCTCCCTTATTTTTGAATTGTGATCCAGTGCCGCGGTTCGAACTCGACAGGCTTGCCGGCCGCCGTCAGACCTTTGACGTAGGCGAGCATAGTGTCGTAGAGGTAACCGTCGCATGTGATGACCTGCTCCGCGTTCCTGGCGACCTTGTAGTTGTCGCCTCCGTCAAGCAGGAAGTCCAGGGTCGCGACCCCGTAGAGCCTGTCATCATCGAGAGGTTCGCCGTCTACCGTCACGCTGACCAGTTTGCGGTCCTTGATGACGATTTCGGCTCCGCCCACGATCTGGGGGGCGGTGGAAGCCATCTGCTCGAAGAGGGCGCGTACGTCACGTCCGCGCAGGGCGACATAGCAGATGTGGTTCTTGAACGGGAACATCGACATTATGTCATCGTAGAGAACAGAGCCGCCCGGCATGTCGATTCTCACGCCTCCGCGGTTGGCGAAGCCGATGTCGACCTTCTTGCCGGTGCTGTCCGAGACGGCGCGCATCAATTCATCGATGTACCAATCGCCGAGAGCGCCGTCTGGGCCTGCGGTCATCGGACGGGTGGAATAGCCGATCACTGTCTTGACCATAGCCATCGCCGGCTGGGCTTCCAGCATTATGCGGGCCACCTTGGCGACTGTCCCGCGGCGGAACTTCTTCCCGTTCGGGGCATAATAAACACGACCGCTCACCTCTCCCATCGCCTCGGTCACATTGGAGGCTGTGGAAGCCACGACTCCCGTGCGGTGGCCGTCAACGGGATCCATCTCCCAGGAAAGAACTCTTTCCTGAGCCTGGAGTCCGATGCAGCCCGAGAGCAGCAAAACTATAATCAGGTTTCTTTTCATAATTAATGTGCATTAAGAGTTATAATTAATGTGTATTAAGAGTTTCTAGTTCATTTTCAACCACTTCCACAAGTCTTTGAAAGTGGATTTCTTGCCGAACATCAGGATGCCGACCTTGTAGATCTTGGCGGACAGCCAGGCGCAGCCGACGAAGGTCGCGAGCAGAAGGGCGATAGAGACGACCAGCTGCCACATAGGCACCCCGTAAGGAATGCGGGCCAACATCACGATCGGAGACGTGAACGGAATCATCGATCCCCAGACCACGACACCGCTGTCAGGATTCTGGTACGCGATCAGGATGATGAAATAGGCGATCATCAGCGGGATGGTGATAGGCATCTGAAGCTGGGCGGCGTCACCTTCGTTCTCGACCGCCGACCCCACCGCGGCGAACATCGACGCATAGAGCAGGTAACCGAGAATGAAGTAGATGAGGAACGAGACGACCAGTTTCGTCCACGGGATGTTCATCAAAGTGCTGACCACGACGGACATTTCGCTTGGAGCGGCCTGGCCGGCGGACTCGACGGCGGCGCCGGCAGCAACCTGGTCAGAAGCGGCAGCCTGGTCGGCGGCAGGAAGAACTCCGGTGAGGGACTGCATCTGCTCGGCGGAGACTCCCATCGTCTGGGCCATCATCTCAGGGTTGGAGGCGGAGAAGTTCTTCATCACATCCTCGCCCGCTATGGCGGTGGCTCCGCACACGAGAAGCATCGTCAGGACAATCCAGAGGAAGAACTGGGTCAGGGCCACAAGAGCGACACCGACTATCTTGCCGAACATCAGGTCCATAGCCTTGACCGAGGAGATCAGCACCTCGACCACGCGGCTCGTCTTCTCCTCGATGACGCTGGACATCACCTGGCCTCCGAACATCATGATGAACATCCAGATGACGATGCCGAGCAGCATCGACACGATCATATAGACCCCTGATTCAGAGACAGTTTCATTGCCGTCATCATCAAGGGTATATTCAGTCAGGCTCACGTCGGAGCGGACTTCGTCCATTATCCGCGACAGGTTCTCGATGCCGTAGCTCTGCACCCGGTATTCCTCGACTGCCTCATTGACCTCCGAAGAGACGCGGCTTGAGAATTCGACTCCGAGCGGGTCTTTTGAATATGCCTGCACGCTCACCGTCTTCTTGACCGTGTCAAGCGGCGAGACGACCACCAGCACATCCTTCCCGACGGCCTCGAGATTGTTTTTCAGCGAATCTGGGTTCTGTGTGGAGAAATCCTCGAAACTGACCCTGTCGGTGTTCTCAAGATGGCTCATCACGATGCCGGAACGGTCGACGACGGCCACGCTCTGCTTCCTCTCCTTGGTGCTGGACATTATAAAGCCGAGAGCGACCATCGCTGCCGCGAACACGACCGGCACGATGATGGTCGTCACAAGGAACGACTTCTTCTTGACCCTTGTAAGGTACTCACGGGCGATAACAGTCTTTATTATTCTGAAATTCATAGCCTTACACTCCTTCAGTCACAAGTTTTATGAATATGTCGTTCATCCTCGGGATGAGTTCCTTGAATGAATTGACCGTGATGTCCTGCTTCAGCAGGGCGGCGAGGGCCTCGTTGCCGCGGACACCCTCCCCGAGAGTCAGCACGGCGGTGTGCCTGCCGGCGTTGTCCTCGTCAGAGAGGACTTTGAATATTCCGTCAGAGTCCTTGACCTTCTCCTCTCCGGTGTAGACCAGTTCGATGTTGTTGTTGCCGTACCGGTGGCGGATCTCGTCGACCCCTCCGGTGATCACGAGATGCGACTTGTTGATCAGGGCGATGTTGTCGCAGAGTTCCTCGACGGACTCCATATTGTGGGTCGACAGGATGATGGTCGCCCCCTCTTCCTTCAGTCTGAGAATCTCCTTGCGGATGATCTCGGCGTTGACCGGGTCGAAACCCGAGAACGGCTCGTCCAGAATCATCAGAGAAGGCTTGTGCACCACCGTCGTGATGAACTGGACCTTCTGCGCCATTCCTTTGGAGAGTTCCTCGACCTTCTTCTTCCACCAGTCCTGGATTCCGAAGCGGACGAACCACTCCTTCAAGGCCTTGCGGGCGGCAGGGGCGCTCATTCCCTTGAGCTGGGCGAGGTACATAGCCTGCTCCCCTACCTCCATCTTGCGGTAAAGTCCCCTTTCCTCAGGCAGATAGCCGATCTTCTCGACATCGCTCTGGGTTATCGGGCGGCCGTCGAAAAGGACCTCGCCTCCATTGGGAATGGTGATTCTGTTGATGATGCGGATGAGCGTGGTCTTGCCGGCTCCGTTAGGGCCGAGCAGACCGAATATCCCGCCTTTCGGGACACTCACGCTCACCTTGTCCAGCGCGACCTTCTCTCCGAAGTTCTTGCAGACATCTTTGCATTCTATGATGTAACCGCTCATAGTCAATAATAGCAACTAATTATCGTTATATACTCAATATCTTGGCCGTCAGTTCGACCAGCAGTTCTCCCGGCGTCGCCTCGCCGGTCTCCCCACCCTTGCCTTTGTAGTCATATTCACAAAGCAGGGACATCACTCCCAGAGCCTTGCGGACCGGGTAGTTGGCCACCGCGGTGTCATATTCCTTCCAGAAGTAGGGATTCACGCCCTGCAGGGCCGAGGCGACAGCGTCCCTGTCGGGATAACGCTCCTTCTCCTTCAAGGCCCCGTAGCGGAGGATTCTTGAAAAGTGGGTGTACAACGCACTGACAGCCATAGGCATGGCGAACTTGGCCGACTCTCCGAGACGGGAGGCGATCCTCAACGCCTTGGCACTGTTGCGGGACGAAAGTTCCTTGGTCAGTTCGAAGACGCTGAACTCGCGGCTGATGCCAACGTTCCTCTCCACATCCTGCACCGTGACCTTGGCCGTGCCTTCCGGCAGGTTCTTCAGCATCTTGTCCGTTTCGACTGCGATGCGGCTGAGGTTGGTGCCGGCTGATTCCGCCAGCAGGGCGGCGGCCTCAGGATCGATGGACAAGCCTCTGCCGGAATAGTACCGGGAAATCCACGACGGCATCTCGTAGTCACGCAACGCATTGGATTCCAGCACGACACCGTTCTTCGAAGCCTGCTTGTACAGGGCCTTGCGCTTGTCGGCCGACGAACCTCGCAGCAGCAGCACCAGCACTGTCGAGTCAAGAGGATTCTCGCAGTACACGGACAGTTTCTCGAGGTCGCGCATCCCCTGAGCATCCTTGACCACAACCAGCTGGCGCTCGGCCATCATCGGGAAACGCCTCGCCGCCGTGATGACCGTGTCGGCATCCACATCGGCTCCGTAACAGATGGTCTCGTTGAAATCCCTCGAGGCCTCGTCCAGAGCGTTCTCGATGACCGCGTCGCAGACAAGGTCGGTGTAGTACGCCTCATCCCCCATCAGAAGATAGACGGGGGCGAACTTTCCGGACTTGATGTCGGAAAGGATCTCAGCGCAGCGGACGTCGGCGTTGACTGTACCTTTGGCCATCTAATAATTCTAATACTTGAACTCGACCTCTTTGCGGATGTCGGCGGATGACGCGCCCACCAGAGCCTTGTAGGTGCCCTTCTCAGCCACCCAGTCGTGTTTTGCCGCATCGAAATAGCTGATGGCGGCTTTGTCGAGGGTGACGGTCACGTCGCCTGTCTGTCCTGGTTCAAGGAATATCTTGCCGAAGCCCTTGAGTTCCTTCAAAGGCCGCTCGACAGCGCTTTCAGGAGCGCTCACATAGACCTGGACGATCTCAGCGCCGGCCACTGAGCCGGTGTTGGTCACAGGGACGGTGATTTTCAGTTCCTTCTCGACAGAGCCGGCGACCTTCGGGTCACCATATTCAAAAGTGGTGTAGCTGAGGCCGTAGCCGAACGGGAAGGTCGGAGCGATGGTGTTGTGCTCGAACCAGCGGTAGCCGACGAATATGCCCTCGGAGTAGGTCTCGTCGTAGATGACAACGTCCTTGTTGCCCATCTTGACAGTGTCCTTGCGAGGGATGCCAGGGTACTGCTCCTCGGTCTGCACAGGGTAGTCGGCGAGGGTCTTTCCTATCGTGAACGGCAGCTTGCCTGAAGGGTTGACATCACCGGAAAGCACATCTGCGAGGGAATGGCCCGCCTCGCTGCCGAGGTACCAGTCCTGGATGATGGCCGGAACCTCATCCACCCACGGCATCTGCACGGCCGTGCCTGAGATGTTGACCACCACCAGCCTCTTCGTCGCGGCCGCGAGAGCCTCGATGACAGCGTTCTGTGAATATGGCAGCTCATAGGTTTCCCTGTCCGCTCCTTCGCAATCCTGGCCTTCGCTCTTGTTCAGACCTCCGACGAAGATGACGTAGTCGGCGTCTTTGGCCGCGGCCACGGCGTCGGCTATAAGTTTCTCGGCCGTGCGGGTCTCGCCGAGGTCCTGGCCGGTAGTCACACCGTCGAACTGGCCGCCGGTGTCACCGACATAGCCGCGCTCGTAGACGACCTCCGCGTCAGCGAACCGCTCACGGATTCCCTCAAGAGGAGAAATCTCGTATTTGACTTTCAGTGAAGAACTTCCTCCACCTACCGTCATCATCTTGACTGCGTTCTCGCCAACCACAAGGATCTTCTTCGCATCCTTCACCGGAAGCAGACCGTCCTCGTTCTTGAGAAGGACAAGGGACTCCGCTCCTATCTTTCTCGCTGCCGCCTTATGTTCCGGAGACACGAACGAACCGTAAGGACGGTTCCTGTCCATAACCGTGCGGAACATCAGCTTCAGCACCCTGCGGGCCTTGTTGTCAAGCTCCTCGGCGCTGTACTTGCCGCTCTGTATGCCTCTGAGATAAGGTCCTGAGAGATAGTAGTTTCCGTAGGCGTTGGAAGCCGACCAGGTCAGACCGTTGGTGAACGTTCCGAACTCCATGTCGAGTCCGTTGGCGGCGGCCGCATCCGTGTCGTGCGCTCCGCCCCAGTCAGTGACGACAACTCCGTCGAAACCCCATTCGCCTTTCAGAATGCCGTTGAGGGTGTACTCGTTGTGGCAGCACCACTGGTTCTTGTACAGGTTGTAGGAGCCCATTATGGCCCAGGCCCCGCCTTCCTGGACGGCGGCCTTGAAAGCAGGCAGGTAGATCTCGTAAAGAGTCCTGTCATCGACGCTCACATTGGTCGTGAACCTGTTGATTTCCTGATTGTTCAGAGCATAGTGCTTCACACAGGAAGCCACTCCGTTGCTCTGCACTCCCTTCACGTACGGCACGACCATCCTGCTGGTCAGGTACGGATCCTCGCCGAAATATTCAAAGCTTCTTCCGTTGAGAGGGGTGCGGCAGATGTTGACTCCAGGTCCGAGAAGCACATCCTTCTTGCGGTAGCGGGCCTCCTCGCCGATGCTTTTGCCGTAGAGGGCTGAAAGTTCGGGGTTCCAGGAGGCCGCAAGGGCCGTCAGAGCAGGGAACGCCGTGCAGGAGTCGTTCGTCCAGCCGGCCTGGGACCACTTGTCCCACTGCACCTCGGCGCGGATGCCGTGAGGGCCGTCGCTGGTCCAGACCTCAGGGATTCCGAGGCGCGGCACACCGGCGGAGCTGAACTTCGACTGGGCGTGCAGGATCGCCACCTTCTCCTCGGTGGTCATCCTTGACAGAGCGTCCTCGACCCTCTCGTCGATGGTTTTCGTTTCATCAAGAAAGACAGGCCCGCCTTTTCCGGCGGCCTGTCTTCCAACATTTTTCTGCTGACCGCAGGCGACCGTTGCGGCCGCCAGAATCAGTCCTAAAAACATTCTAAATTTTTTCATTATGCTTCAAAAGCCTTTTCTTTTGTTCTTACAATCTTCTCTTTCATCAGATCGACAGCGGCGCTCACGGCATCTTCGAACGAGGTCGAGTTCCTCTCGATGACAAGATCCTGGCCATAGGCCCTTGTCTGGATCTTGACATTCTTGTTGTCCGGCTCTTTGAGCAAAGATAAAGTGACATCAAGTCCTTCAAGATGGTCGCTGAATCTGGAAAGCTTCGAGACCTTCTTCTCTACATAGTCGAGCAGTTTCTGATCTGCGTCGAACTTCAGGGATTTTACTCTAATCTCCATTTTTACCTCCGCTTTTTGCCCGAGGATGGGCGTTAACATAAACTTTTTTCAGTTTCTCGATGGTGTTGTGCGTGTAGACCTGCGTCGCGGCCAGCGAGGAGTGTCCGAGGAGTTCCTTGATGGAGTTCAAATCAGCTCCGTCGTCCAGCAGCCCGGTGGCCAGGGAATGCCTCAACACGTGGGGCGACTTCCTTCCGGTTATGCTGTCGACCTGCCCGAGAGCGCTCTTTATGGCCCTGTCGACGAAGACAGGATAAAGTTTGCTTCCCTTGAAGGTGACAGCCAGCGGCTCGTCCGCGGTCCTTGCGCGGCCCACCATCGTCTCAACCGCTTGTAAATATAATAAAATTTCTTTACAAAGCGAAGAAACGAGCGGAATTTCTCTCACTTTGTCACCTTTTCCTCTTACGGTCATAGTTCCGCGGCTCGGATCGACATCCCCGACCCGCAGGCCGATCAGTTCGGAGCGGCGGATTCCGGTGCCGTACAGGACCGCCACAATCAGCCTTTCCAGCCTTTTTGAATATGCCTGCTCAGAGCCCTTGTCAGTTCCCGTGATGAGGGCGAGGTTCTCCTCCGACGCGTCACACTGGGTCGAAGCGAAATATTCATTCATCGACTCCTCCCTGTAGAAGACTGGCAGGCGCTTCTCCACCTTGGGTTTGGCTATGCCCCGCACAGGGTTGGCCGTCAGGACTTTCTCGTTCATCAGATAGTGGCTGAAGCCGGACAGGACGGAAAGATGCAGGTTGACGGTGCGTGGACAATCTTTCCTCTCCTCCAGCAGATAGACTTCGTAAGTCCTGATTATCTGAGGCTTGAGCGAATCCAGCAGGGACTCGTCGCCGTCCGCTCCGCAGAACCGCGCGAAATCCTCCAGAGCGTCAGAGTAGATCGTCTGCGTCCTGGCGGAATACCTCCGGATGTTCTTTATGTAGGAAAGATAGTCTTCTATCAGTTTCATAACGTGTCTGCCGCCGGTGACCCGGAAGAGCGTTCCTCCCCCTGCGGACACCTTGCGGCAGGTACAAATTTAAGAATATTCCCGCGATACCCCAACAAAGAAGCGGTGCTTCTAAGCGTAACTGTGCATCCCGCCGAGAAGATAATTGACACCGAAATAGGTGAAAAGCACGGAGGCGGAAAGGACGAGAGTGTAGATGTGATAGGCCTTCGGGCTGCGCAGGAACGGGATTCTGGCCCGGTGCACGCCGGCGGAGGCGATCAGGAAGGTGACCAGCGCCCAGGTCTCCTTCGGGTCCCAGTTCCAGTAGCATCCCCAGGAGACATTCGCCCAGACCGAGCCGGCCACTATGCCGGATCCGAGCAGGAAGAGGGTCGGGTACATCAAGGCCTCGCTCATCAGCGCCATTCTGGAGACGGCGGCTTTCGAGGCCGGATCACCGCGGAAAGAGACGCAGAAACCGCACAGGCCGTTGACCATTATGACGGCCAAGGCAGTGTAGGACAGCATCATAAGGGAGACGTGTATGCTCAGCAGCGGGGAGGACAGGACAGGCATCAGCTGAGTCACGGCAGGGTTGGCGTTCCCCATAGCGGCCACAAGGGTCGCGAGCGAGGCGACTATGAGGCCGAAAGGAAGCGCCAGCGGGAACCTGCGGAATCCTGCCACGGCTGCCAGGGCGGCGGTCCAGGCGATGGTGAGCATTGTTTCAGCCCCGTTGGAGAAAGGAATATGCCCGCCGGCTATCCAGAGGAGTCCCAGGAC
>CAVJKE010000051.1:0-9579 GCA_963649695.1 bacterium | reverse complement strand
TCTGTGATCCTGCTGAACGAACCGTCCGGCCTGGACACAGCCACAAGTTCCTTAGGGAATTCCATAGAACAATAGCTGGCGAGAAGGGTGCTGTCGATGACGGCGAACGGTGAATCGAAATCGTACCAGGCGTCGTCCGGAGTGACGCGGACGATGTCGCTTGTCCCGCAGGTCGTCTCCTCGGTCGGAAGGCTGACATTGTAGATGGCCTGCAGACCTTCGGTCAAAGAGTTGAAATAAAGGCTCTTGGAGTCATCGGCCCAGACAGGGCCGGTGGCGTTGTAGGCGAATGTGGCCGTGAGGTCGCGGATGCCCGTGACCGGAGGGACCGTACTCTGGCCGTCCTCGTCCTTCGGGGTCTCGGCGATGTCGGCGACCATAAGGCGAACCTTGTCGGCCTCGTAGCCGTTGCGTGCCATGCTCAGCCAGGCCAGATGCTTTCCGTCAGGACTCCAGACCGGATCCGTGTCGTAGCCGCCGCCCATCGTGACCTGGACGGTCTCGCCGGTCAGGAAGCAGTAGAGGTAGATCTCGGTGTCTGTCGAGAAGGCGTACTCGCGGCCTGTCTCGACCTTCTTGCAGGAATATGCGACATAGCGTCCGTCAGGGCTCCAGCAGACCTGCTCGATGCCGCCGAACGGCTCTAAAGGCAGTTCGTACTTGCCGGCCCCGTCGTCAAGGATGTTGAGTGAATTCTCGGCCGTGATGCCTTTCTCTCCGCCTATCGCCGCGAAGAAAGTCTGAGGCCTGGTGGTCGTCCAGTGGTCCCAGTGGCGGTGCATAAGGTCCTCGGCCACATAGGCCTGGGCCTTGTCCAGTTTCGGGTCGAAATCCTTCGGGGTCTTGACGGCTCCCGGCACGGTGGAGGTGTAGAGGATCTGGCCGTGGTCAGGGCTCAGCGAGAACTCTCCGATGCCTTCGGCCACGTCGCTCAGGCATTTCTTGTCCGAGAGGGAAGCCTTGCCGTCCGCTATGTTGACAGCTGCGTTGTAGAGCTGTCCTCCCTGGAGGTAGTAGATGGATTTCCCGTCCAGACTCCAGCGGGCGTTGCTGACGCTCTGTCCCTCGGCGGTCAGCTGGATCTTGTCACCGAACGAAGGTCTGCCGTCCTCGCCGGCCGTGACCGGAGTAAGGAAAAGATTCCTGCAGGAGCGGTTCTCCTCGATGGATG
This sequence comes from bacterium, assembly GCA_963649695.1. Taxonomy (GTDB): domain Bacteria; phylum Bacteroidota; class Bacteroidia; order Bacteroidales; family UBA932; genus Cryptobacteroides. The sequence continues at coordinate 8,408 of CAVJKE010000051.1, read as the reverse complement.
TGTAGCTGACCCCGTAAAGGATCCAGTTCTTGTCAGGCGACAGCTGGGGGTCGGACAGTCTGCCGAGCGACAGAAGGACCTCCGGCGTCATCACACCGTTCTCAACGCTGATCTTTGACGGACCGATGTACTTGCTGTCCGTCTGCGACTGCTTTTCTTGCGCGCAACTCATCATTGTCATCATCGCCGCCGCTATAATGGCGGCCTTAGTTGTTTTAACCATATGTGTTTTGAATATCTTCTGAACCATTCCAGGAAATTCACAGTCCTTCCCCGGCTTCTAAACCTTTTTTGAATATTGTAGATGGCCGGCTTCCAGCGTGGCCCGGACCTCCTCCCGTACCGACGCCGGCTCCACAACCTCAAGTTTCCCGGCATGCTTGCAGAACTCCATCGTCAGATTTCTGTTCGGGATGACCCTGATGCTGAACAGCTTCCGCCCGTCTTCGGCCACACCCTCCTCTTTCTGCGAATGGTGGAGCGGAAGGTCCCGCAGGTAGCTGGCCTCGGCCTCGGTCGCCTTGAAACGGATCGTGACCGGTTTCTGGCCGGCTTCCGGCAGGAATATTCCGTAACTCTGGTGGAATACCTCGTCGACGTCGAAGCCTTCCGGCATCTTGAACGGTGTGTCAGTCGGCTGCAGGGAGACCACCCTGTCGAGGGCGTAGATGCGCCAGCCGGACCTGTCGGAATTGGCTTTGCCGGCGGCTCTTTCGTGGCAGAACGCCACTATGTACCATCTTTTCTCGTGTTCCTTCACGGCCAGAGGCTGGATGTGGAGGGTCTCGCCGGAGGGTGAACTGTACTTGGCGTAGGTGATCACAAGCTCGTCGCCGTCCTCCATCGCCTGCATGATCGCCGCGAGGTACTTCTGGCCGGAAGGGATCTCCTCGACGCTGACCCTGCCCGAGAGCCTCTCTTTGCCGAGAGAGAGCAGACTGTTCACCGTGAACGTGTTGACAAGCCAGCTGACGCTGTCGTCCTTGTCGAGGACATCGTCGATGTAGGGGATCCTGTAGGTGTTGGTACTCCTGTCGCATTCGATGTCTATGCCGAACACGTCGGCCACTGCGTTGCGGTGGTTGTTGAAGGTGCGCCTGGAATACTCTTCTCCGAACGCTCTGGCATGCTTGGTGGACAGCTCGTTGAATGTAAGCCCGCGCTCTCCGCAGGACGTGAGCGTGCGGATGAGCCAGATGTATTTAGCTATGAGTTGAGATACCATATTAGTCAAGCGGCGTCTGCCGGATGTCAAAGATAGCAAACAAAACTTGATTTTTCTGATTAACGTGAGTAATTTTGTCCTGGTGATTTTGTCCCGCCGCGGTGCAAGGTTCCGGCGCGGGTGGATTTAGAGATGCGGGTTTTGATCCGGAGTACTTATGTCAAAGACAGGATATTCATTGAAACATCTCGCGGCGGCGCTTGTGCCGGCCGTGCTGGCGGTGTCCTGCTCTGTGGGCGACGCAGGTGACATCATGACGAACGACCTGCTTCCGACGAACTACCGCGTCGAAGGGACGGTGACCGACGGGGAAGGAAACCGGCTTCAGGGAATACGCGTCATCGCGGACCGCAGCGACGGCGGATTCTATGCTGCCGACACCCTCTACACCGACAAGGACGGCAGATATTCCAAATTCATGACCGTGCCGAAAACCGACCGTTTCCTTCTGGTCTTCGAGGACATCGACGGAGCGGACGGGGGCGGGGAGTTCCTGACTTTTTCTGAATATGTGGACCCTCTCCGCGCCGAGATGTCGAACGGGTACTTCGGCGGGTCCTATCTGGTGACCCTCGATGTCAGTCTTGAACGCCATTAGTAAACCATTCCTGACTTATAATTCTCTGCCTTGTGCGGAAATCGGCCGATTTTCCGTATATTCGCAATATGACAAGGAACAAGTTGGAGACAGAGGTGCAGTTTCTTCAGGGGGTGGGGCCGAAAAGGGCCTCGCTGCTGAAGTCTGAGCTCGATGTCACCACCGTGCGCGACCTTCTTTGGACCTTCCCGTTCCGCTACGTCGACCGCGGCTCTATCCAGAGCATCGCCGGCATCCAGTCCACAAGCGCCTATGTGCAGATCCTCGCCCAGGTGGTCTCCGTGAAACTCGAAGGCAAGAGGCTGGTCGTGGTGGTCCAGGATGCGACCGGGGCGATCGACCTCGTCTTCTTCCGCGGAGTCAAGTACATCTCCGAGAGGTTGAGGCCCGGGCAGAGTTTCCTGTTCTTCGGCAAGCCGAGCAGCTTCAACGGAAAGTACAACATAGTCCATCCCGAGATCGACAATCCGCCGTCCGGCCAGATCCAGTCCGGGGCCGGCAAGATCACCGGCATCTACAATTCCACCGACAGGCTCCGCAACGGGGGAGTCACCACGAAGGTGATGAACAACCTGGTCGCCTCGGCGATCGACCTCGCCATAGGCGACATAGAGGAGACCCTTCCTGAATATGTGATGAAGGAGAACGGCCTCGTGCCGCTGAAATTCGCCATCCGCAACGTGCATTTCCCGGCCGACCAGCAGTCACTGGAGAAGGCCCGCTACCGTCTTAAATGGGAAGAACTTTTCCTGCTGCAGCTATCGCTGCTCAAACAGAAGTACATCCGTAGCCGTTCGGCCGTGGGCTTTCCTATGCTGAAGGTGGGGGAGGCGTTCAACGCCTGCTACAAGGCCCTGCCCTATGACCTCACCGGGGCTCAGAAAAGGGTGATAAAGGAGATCCGGGCGGATCTGATGAGCGGCAGGCAGATGAACCGACTGCTGCAGGGGGACGTGGGGTCTGGCAAGACAATGGTGGCCGTCCTCTCCGCCCTGATCGCCGTTGGCAACGGTTTCCAGGCCTGCATAATGGCCCCGACCGAGGTCCTCGCACAGCAGCATTACGCCAACATCTCCAGATATCTCGCCCCGACAGGGGTCAGGTGCGAACTTCTGATAGGCTCTACGACCAAGGCCGCCCGCAGACCGGTTCTGGAGGGCCTCGCAAACGGCTCGGTCGGAATCATCATCGGCACCCACGCCTTGATCGAGGACACAGTGGTCTTCAACAATCTCGGTCTGGCCATCATCGACGAGCAGCACCGTTTCGGCGTGGACCAGCGGTCGAGGCTCTGGTCTAAAGGTAAGGGGAATGTGCCTCCGCACGTGCTTGTGATGACAGCCACGCCTATTCCGAGGACATTGGCGATGACCCTGTACGGCGACCTCGACGTGTCCGTGATCGACGAGATGCCTCCGGGCAGGAAATCCATCCAGACAATCCTGGTGGGGGAGGGAAAGCGTCCTGTGCTGTACAACTTCATGAGAAAGGAAATCGACGCCGGCCGGCAGGTGTTCGTGGTCTATCCGCTCATCTTCGAGAGCGAGAAGATGGACTACAAGAACCTGGAGGAAGGCTATGAGACGATAGTCTCCAGATTTCCGCTGCCGAAGTACAAGGTGGCCATCGTCCACGGCAAGCAGTCGAGCGAAGAGAAGAAATTCAATATGGACGCCTTTTCGGCGGGCAGAGCGGATATCCTGGTCTCCACAACCGTGATCGAGGTCGGCGTGGATGTTCCCAACGCCTCGGTGATGGTGATCGAGAGCGCCGAAAGGTTCGGTCTGGCCCAGCTGCATCAGTTGAGGGGAAGGGTCGGACGAGGTTCGCAGGAATCTTACTGCGTGCTGATGCACGGCGACAAGGTCAGCAAGGAATCCCGTAAGAGACTGGAACTTATGTGCGCCACCGAGAACGGTTTCGACCTTGCCGAGGAGGATATGAAGATGCGCGGCCCGGGTGACCTTGAGGGTACCCAGCAGAGCGGTCTGCCGATAGAACTGAGCATCGCTTCGCTGGCTCAGGACGGCCAGATACTGGCGGCGGCCAGAGGGTACGCAGAGCGTGTCCTCGCTACGGACCCGGCTCTGGAACTACCTGTCGACGAGTCTCTTGCGAGAGAACTCCGCAAGGACAAGTACAATGTCAAGGATTACAGCAAGATTTCCTGACGCCGGGCCGCGGCGTCAGTCTGCCGTCTTTAGCCCTGCTGCCTTCAACTGCCTTCAGCCGTCTTCAGCGGCGGCCGTCTTGAAACTGACTTTACTGCGGGAAAGTTCAGCGGAATGAAACCTCGGTCCGGTCGCAGTCGGCGAGCCTCGGATGGTTCCTGTCTTTCTCTGAAAGGATAACCTTCTCCTTAGGAATGCCCCAGTCTATTCCCAGGTCTGGGTCATCCCAGGCGACGGCCCCTTCGGAGGCCGGACAATAGAAACTGTCGCATTTGTACTGGAAAACCACAGCCTCGCTCAGCACGCTGAAGCCGTGGGCGAACCCTTTAGGGATGAAAAACTGCCGGTGGTTCTCGGCGGAGAGTTCCACGGCTACGTGCTTGCCGTAGGTCGGCGAGCCTTCCCTCAGGTCCACCGCCACGTCCAGCACCTTGCCGACGATGACGCGCACAAGTTTGCTCTGGGAGTGTACGCCTTTCTGGTAATGCAGCCCTCTGACCACTCCGTAGGTCGAGCGGCTCTCGTTGTCCTGCACGAAATCCACAGTGCCGACCTTTTCCTCGAATTCTTTCTTGTTGAAGGACTCGAAAAAATAACCTCTGCTGTCCTGGAAGACCTTGGGTTCGATGATGAGCACGCCTTCTATTTCTGTCTTTAAAACATTCATTTTTCTTCCGCCAATCTGATGAGATACTGTCCGTACTGGTTCTTGCGCATAGGCGCGGCAAGTTCAAGCAGCCTTTCGGCGGTGATCCAGCCATTCCTGAAGGCGATCTCCTCGAGGCAGGCCACCTTGAGCCCCTGCCTCTTCTCGATCACCTCTATGTAGGTCGAGGCTTCGGCCAAAGATTCGTGGGTGCCGGTGTCCAGCCAGGCGAACCCGCGTCCGAGCCGTGTCACCTTGAGTTTCTTCTCCTTGAGGAACACCTGGTTGACGCTTGTGATCTCAAGTTCTCCTCTTGCCGAAGGCTTGACCTCGGAGGCCACCTTGACGACTTCGTTAGGATAGAAGTAGAGGCCTGTGACCGCATAGTCGCTCTTCGGCTCGGACGGCTTCTCCTCGATGCTGAGGCAGTTGCCTTCGCTGTCGAACTCGGCGACACCGTAGCGGCAAGGGTCGCTGACCTGGTAGCCGAACACCGTGGCCTTTCCCTCGGTCTCGGCCGTCCTCACGGCCTCCGCGAGCTGCCTGTCGAAGCCCGTTCCCTGGAAGATGTTGTCTCCCAGCACGAGGCAGACGCAGTCATCACCCACGAAGTCCTTCCCGATGATGAAGGCCTGGGCAAGACCGTCCGGCGAAGGCTGTTCGGCATATTCAAAATTGACTCCGAAGTCGCCGCCGTCGCCAAGAAGCCTTTCGAAGGAAGGCAGGTCGGACGGGGTGGAGATGATGAGGATGTCCCTGATCCCCGCGGTCATCAGAACCGAGATGGGGTAGTACACCATCGGCTTGTCGTAAACCGGCAGCAGCTGCTTGCTGATGCCTTTGGTGATTGGGTAGAGTCTTGTGCCGCTTCCTCCGGCGAGAACTATTCCTTTCATAATCCTGTTTTTTTATTCCTGCCCGGCCTTCAGCCCGCGCAGTCTGTCTATGCAGTCGGCGAGCGAGTCCCTCCAGTAAGGGACGCTCACTCCGAAAGTCTCTTTAACCTTGGTCTTGTCAAGCACCGAGAATGCCGGCCTCGGGGCTTTGGAGGGATATTCCCAGGTGTGGCAAGGCTGGATGTCGCAGCTGTTGCCGCCCATCTCGCAGATGGCCTTCGCGAAGTCGTACCACGAGATGACCCCTTCGTCGGTGTAGTGGTAGACACCTGTCCTGTCAAGCTGCCCGCCGCTGATGACGCCCGCGATCAGGGTGGCGAGGTCGGCGGCGTAGGTCGGAGTGCCGATCTGGTCGGACACGACCTTCAGCGAATCCTTCTCCGAGGTCAGCCGCAGCATCGTCTTGACGAAATTCTTCCCGTAAGGGGAGTAGAGCCAGGCGGTTCTGAATATGATGGCTCTGCAGCCCGAGGCCAGGACCGCTTCCTCTCCGGCGAGTTTCGTCGCCCCGTACACCCCGAGAGGGTCTGTGGGCTGGCTTTCGGTCAGCGGACGGGCCACGTCGCCGCGGAAGACATAGTCGGTGGAGATGTGGATGAGGGTGGCTCCGGTCTCCGCGGCCACTGTGGCGAGATTTCCTGGAGCCTCGCTGTTGAGCTTCCTGGCGGTGTCAGGATCGTCCTCGGCCTTGTCCACATTGGTGTAGGCGGCGCAGTTGACGATGACGTCGACCTTCCGGCTCCGGCAGATCTCCCGCACGGCCCCTATGTCGGTGATGTCCAGCTTCAGAGTCGGCGCTCCGCCGGCTTCCGTGACATCAGTGAATATGTAGTTGTCGCCGCTGGTAGCCGCGGCGTTGCGGAGTTCGGTGCCGAGCTGCCCGTTTCCTCCGGTCACAAGGATGTTCATCGATAATTCCTTTTAGTTCTCCGGCGGTCACCGATCGGATGCCCGCCGTCAAGTCTTACAAATTTAATAATAATTGTGGGTTTAGGAGTATGGACGGGAAGGAAATTTGTCCGAAGGCTGGATATTCATAAATTATCCCCGCTTTTTTGACTATATTTGTGCTGTTCTATGGAAACGAAAGAAAGACAGAAGATATTCCTTTACACCGACGGGGCTTCAAGCGGCAACCCCGGTCCGGGGGGCTACGGCGTGGTTCTCAGATGCGGCAGGCTGGAGAAGGAGATGAGCGGAGGGTTCATCCGCACGACCAACAACCGTATGGAACTTCTGGCCGTCATCACCGGACTGGAGGCCATCAAGTGGCAGGACGCCGAGGTCGAGGTCTACAGCGACTCGTCCTATGTCGTGAAGGCGGTGAACGAAGGCTGGCTGGAGAACTGGGAACGCAAGGGGTGGAAGAAGGTGAAGAACCCCGATCTTTGGATGAGGTTCCTGGCGGTCTACAGGAGGCACCGGGTGAGTTTCCATTGGCTGAAGGGGCATAACGGCCATCCCGAGAACGAGCGTTGCGACACTTTGGCCGTAGCGGCCGGGGCCGGCGCGGTGGCGGCGGGGAAAACGCTTCCCGTCGACGAGGGCTACGAGGCTTCGGTGGCCGCGGACGGAATGCTTCTTTAATATGCTGAAAGACAATCATCCGCCGGTTTAGTCTCGGCGGAATATAAAAATATTGATATGGAAAGAAATAACAGAAAACCGATTGTCGGCATCACCCAGGGTGACGGTAACGGCATCGGATACGAAGTGATCATCAAGGCTTTGGCCGACGCGAGGATTCTTGACTCGTTCACGCCTGTCATCTACGGTTCGTCGAAGATTTTCGGTTTCTACCGCAAGCTCATCCACAATCTTGACCAGATGGACACCTATGTGGTCCAGAGCGCCAAGGATGCCAAACCGAAGAAGATCAACATCGTCAACTGCCTGCCTGACAACATCTTCGTAGAGCCGGGACAGTCCACTCCTGAGGCGGCCAAATCCGCCATCCAGTCGCTTGAGAGCGCCGTCCGGGACATCAAGTCGGGCGACATCGACGTACTCGTGACAGCGCCTATCAACAAGAAGGCCATGGTCTCTGAGGGCTTCGGCTACACAGGCCACACCGAGTACCTCCAGAAGGAGTTCGGAGTGGACGACGTGCTGATGTTCATGGTCTCCGACCAGCTCAGGATCAGCATCGTGACCGGACATATTCCTTTAAAGGATGTGGCTTCGTCCATCTCGCAGGACAAGATCGTGAACAAACTAAGGCTGATGACGGCCTCGCTGAAGAGGGATTTCGGCATCGTGGAGCCGAAGATCGCCGTGCTCGGACTGAATCCGCACTGCGGTGACGGCGGTCTTCTGGGCGACGAGGAGGAGAGGATCATCCTTCCGGCGGTGAAGGCGGCGAACGAAGAGGGTATCCTCGCTTTCGGTCCGTATTCCCCGGACGGCTTCTTCGGACTCGGCCACTACGCCAAGTTCGACGCCACGCTCGCGATGTACCACGACCAGGGGCTTTCGCCTTTCAAGGCGCTCGCTTTCGCTGACGGAGTGAACTTCACCGCAGGTCTTCCTATCGTCAGGACATCGCCTGACCACGGCACCGCCTACGAGAAGGCCGGCCGCGACGAGGCCGACCCTCAGTCGATGATGTCGTCCATCTACACCGCGATCGACATCTTCCGCCGCCGCGCCGCCTACGATGCCCTGGAAGAGAAAAAGATGGTAAAGAAATAGTTTGAAGAAAAGGATTCCCGTCACGTCAGTGACGGAGAAAGTCCCTTCCCCGAGGGAAGGGATTTAGGGAAGGGGTAACGTAAAAGGCCCTCCGGGGTGTGCGAAGCACATCCCTTCCCCGAGGGAAGGGATTTAGGGAGAGGGTAACGTAAAATGATTTTTCACGGGCAATGCTCTCCGG
>CAVJKE010000050.1:0-9581 GCA_963649695.1 bacterium | reverse complement strand
ACGCATAATTGATTAATGGAAAACAAGCTACAGGAACTGACGGACAAGCTCTACAAGGAGGGTCTGTCCAAAGGCAAAGAAGAAGGCGAGGCCATCCTGGCCGATGCCAAGGCAAAAGCTGAAGAGATAATCAAAAACGCTGAGGCACAGGCCGAAGCGATAGTCAAGAAAGCCGGCAAGGAAGCGGAGGAGTACCGCACGAAGGTCGAAGGTGACGTGAAGATGGCGGCCGCGCAGAGCATCCAGGCCACCAGAAAGGACATCGAGAACCTGATGGCCGGCAAGATGACCGGCAAGCAGGTGGACTCCGCCCTCTCGTCAGCCGACTTCGTCAAAGAGATCATCAAAGCCGTCGCCACAAAGTTCAACGCCGAAGAAGCGGTCGACCTCAACGTCGTGCTGCCTGAAAGCCTCAGGAAAGACCTTGAACCGTTCGTGGCCGGCGAACTCGCCAAGGAACTCAAGGGCGGTGTCACCGCGCAGTTCTCCAAGAAAGTCGCCGGGGGCTTCACAATCGGACCGAAGGACGGCTCCTATTTCATCAGCCTGACTGACGAGACTTTCAAGACTCTCATCAGCGACTACCTGAGACCTGCCACACGAAAGATACTCTTCGGCGAGTGATGAACAACTACGAGTACATCATCTCCAGCCTTCCGGCGATCTCACTCGACTGGAAGTTCGGAGAGGGCGCTTCTTTCGACACCTATGTCGACTGGATCAAGTCCCAGCTCAGCGAGGCCGACAGGAAAACTGTCGACAGGCTGCTCGACGGCTACAAGGACGAGAACCTCAAACGGGAGTTCTACGAAGCCGCCGTCAAGGACAGCGACAGGTTCATCCGGGAATATTTCACCTTCGACCTCAATGTCCGGAACGGCAAGGCGAGGTTCCTGAACAAGGCGTTCGGCAGACCGTCAGACCAGGACACGATCGACCTCGGCACAGGAGAATTCGCCGAAGCCGCAAGGCTTGACGAAGCCCTGAACGCTCCCGACATTCTCTCAAGAGAGCGTGGTCTGGATTCTCTGATGTGGAACAAGATCGTGGAACTCACCACTTTCAACTACTTCGACCTTGACGCCATCCTCGGTTTCATCGCAAGGCTGCACATCATCGGCAGATGGTTCGCCCTTGACGAGAAGGCCGGCCGCGAGATGTTCCTCCGCCTTGTGGACGAAGTCAGAGGCACATTCAAGGGAGTCAATTACGTCGAACCTGCGAGATAGCCGGAACAGAATAGACGTTTTTAGAGACACCGACAATGCCATACAAAAAAGTTATTTTATTTCTATTATTTCAGATTGTTTGCTGGACAAGCTACAGCCAAGACAAGTCCAGAGCGATCTCCTACTTCGGTGAAATAAGCTTTGGTGACTGCCAATCCATTTCCTCCGAAGTCAAAGGAAATGGATTACTGGCAGAGAGTACAAATGGCATTCTTATTAAAAATAAATATTTCACTGGCATCCAAATCGGCTATATGTACTCTCTAACGAACTCATATTCATTTCTTACAGCCGGTGTTGATAACAAATACAAGATAACTAACAACAGCAATAAAATTGTCCCCTTTGCAGCTTTAAGGATAGGAGGAATGTTCAACGTCAATAAAGTCGACAATGCCTTTACTATCGCCCCCGCTATAGGATTAGAAATCAGCAATTTTGTCATACGCTTTGCCTATCAGTACCTTAATGGTTATTCTCAAGTAAGAGAAAATGGGAAAATAACCAACGCACCATACCATATAAATTCTGTATGCATTTCATTAGGCGTGACATTTAACTGATGTAGATTATAAGATACCACAATATGAAAACAAAAGGAAAGGTAACAGGAATTGTTTCCAACCTTGTGACGGTCCAGGTGGACGGGCCTGTGGCAGAGAACGAACTCTGCTACATCACCCTCGCGGGCACACCGCTCCTCGCCGAGGTCATCAAGGTCAGCGGAGACAAGGCCTCTGTCCAGGTGTTCGAAAGCACCCGAGGACTCAAGAACGGAGACCCGGTCGAGTTTGAAGGCAGGATGCTCGAGGTGACCCTCGGCCCGGGCCTTCTGTCAAGCGTCTATGACGGCCTCCAGAACAATCTGACCACAATGGAAGGCGTGTTCCTCAAGAGAGGAGAGTACACCGACCCTCTGGACCACGAAAAACTCTGGGACTTCACCCCTATGGCCAAGGCCGGTGACAAGGTCGCCGCGGCCGACTGGCTCGGCGAGGTCAAGGAAGGCTGGCTGCCTCACAAGATCATGGTGCCGTTCTCCTTCAAGGGAGAGTACACCGTGAAATCGGTGGCCAAGGCCGGACAGTACAACATCGACGCGACTGTCGCCGTCCTGACCGATGAAGAGGGCGAGGAGGTCAACGTCACGATGACCCAGAAGTGGCCGGTCAAGGTGGCCGTCAAGGCCTACAAGGAGAAACCGAGGCCTCAGAAGATCATGGAGACCGGAGTCCGCTGCATCGACACCTTCAACCCTATCGCCGAAGGCGGCACGGGCTTCATCCCGGGACCTTTCGGCTGCGGCAAGACGGTGCTCCAGCACGCTATCGCCAAGCAGGGCGAGGCCGACGTCATCGTAATGGCGGCCTGCGGAGAGCGCGCCAACGAGGTCGTCGAGATATTCACTGAATTCCCTGAACTCATCGACCCTCACACCGGCCGCCACCTGATGGAGCGTACCACCATCATCTGCAACACATCCAACATGCCTGTCGCCGCCCGCGAGGCCTCGGTCTACACGGCGATGACGATCTGTGAATATTACAGGGCGATGGGTCTGAAGTGCCTTCTGCTCGCCGACTCGACCTCACGCTGGGCGCAGGCCCTCAGGGAGATGTCCAACCGTATGGAGGAGCTTCCTGGAGCGGACGCATTCCCGGTCGACCTCTCGGCCATCATCTCCAACTTCTACGCCCGCGCCGGAATGGTCGTTCTGAACAACGGCAAGACCGGAGCCGTCACCTTCATCGGGACAGTCTCCCCTGCCGGCGGTAACCTCAAGGAGCCTGTGACCGAATCCACGAAGAAGGCCGCCAGGTGCTTCTACGGCCTGGAGCAGAGCCGAGCCGACCAGAAGAGATACCCTGCCGTCAACCCTATAGACTCATATTCAAAGTACCTTGAATATCCTGAAATCGCCTCCTGGCTCGACGAGCAGGTAGAGCGCGGCTGGGTCGAAAAGGTGACCGCCGCCAAGAACCTGCTGCGCAAGGGCCGCGAGGCCAACGAGCAGATCAACATCCTCGGTGACGACGGCGTGCCTGTAAGTTACCACGTGAATTTCTGGAAGTCCGAGCTGATCGACTTCGTGTTCCTCCAGCAGGACGCTTTCGACGAGGTCGACGCGCTCTGTCCGATGGAGCGTCAGAAGTATATGCTTGACCTCGTGATGGAACTCTGCGGCATCGACTTCAATTTCGAGGACTTCGAGAAATGCCGTGAGTTCTTCAAGGAACTCATCAACGACCTGCGCCAGATGAACTACACCAAGTTCCACGGCGAAGAGTTCGAGAACTACTCCCGGAAGATCAACAAACTCATTGAAGACTATGGCAAATAAGGCTTATCAAAGAATATACACGAAACTGGAGGCCATCACCAAGGCCACGGTTTCACTCAAGGCCAAGGGAGTCTCCAACGATGAGCTGGCCGTGGTGGGCGGCAAGCTCGCCCAGGTCGTGAAGACAAAAGGCGACCTCGTGACTCTCCAGGTGTTCTCCGGCACGGAAGGCATCCCTACAAACGCCGAGGTCACCTTCCTCGGCGAACCGCCTACCCTCAAGGTCAGCGACCAGCTGGCCGGACGCTTCTTCAACGCCTACGGCAAGCCTATCGACGGCGGCCCTGAGGTGGAAGGAGAGGAAAGGGAGATCGGCGGACCGTCCGTGAACCCTTACAAGAGACGCCAGCCTTCCGAACTGATCCCTACCGGCATCGCCGGCATCGACCTCAACAACACGATCGTGTCCGGACAGAAGATTCCTTTCTTCGCCGACTCCGACCAACCTTACAACCAAGTCATGGCCGACGTGGCCCTGAGAGCCGATGTGGACAAGATCATCCTCGGAGGAATGGGTCTGTCGAACGACGACTACCTCTTCTTCCGCCAGGCCTTCGAGAGCGCCGGAGCCCTCGACAGGATCATCTGCTTCGTCAACACGACCGAAGACCCTCCTGTGGAGAGGCTTCTCGTGCCTGACATGGCCCTGGCTGCGGCCGAGTACTTCGCCGTGGACAAGAACGAGAAAGTGCTGGTGCTGCTGACCGATATGACCCTGTACGCCGACGCTCTCTCCATCGTGTCCAACCGTATGGACCAGATCCCTTCCAAGGACTCTATGCCGGGTTCCCTCTACTCGGACCTCGCCAAGATCTACGAGAAGGCGGTGCAGCTGCCTACGGACGGATCCATCACGATCATAGCGGTGACCACCCTGAACGACGGTGACATCACCCACGCCATCCCGGACAACACCGGCTACATCACCGAGGGGCAGCTGTTCCTCCGTGCGGACTCCGACTCCGGCAAGGTCATCATCGACCCGTTCCGTTCACTCTCCCGACTGAAGCAGAGGGTGCAGAACGTCAAGACCAGAGAGGACCACAGCCAGGTGATGAACGCGGGCGTGCGTCTTTACGCCGACGCTCAGAACGCCAAGACGAAATTGGAGAACGGTTTCGACCTCTCCGACTACGACCACCGCTGCCTCGACTATGCCAAGGAATATGCCACCAGACTTCTTTCCATCGATGTCAACATCACCATCACCGAGATGCTCGACACCGCCTGGGAACTGTTCGGCAAGTACTTCTCCAAGGCCGAGACCGGAATCAAGCAGTCATTGATCGACAAATACTGGAAAGGTAAGTAATGCCTATCAAGTTTCAATACAACAAGACAGCGCTGAACAACCTGCAGAAGCAGCTCAAGATGCGCCAGAAGGCTCTCCCTACGCTCCAGAGCAAGGAGAGCGCCCTGCGGCTTGAGGTGCGGAAGGCGAAGGAGAAGAGCGAGAGGCTTCTTGTCGACCTGGAAGAGGCCGAGAAGAAGTACGACTACCTCGCCCCGCTCTGGAACGAGTTCGAGTCCGGTCTGGTCTCCATCAAGGACATCGACCTGGTGACCGTCAAGGTGGCCGGTGTCAAATGCCCCGAGCTGAAGAGCATCCAGTACGAGATCAGCCCGTTCAACACCTTCGTGAAACCTGCCTGGTACATCGACGGCGTGGCCATCCTCAAAGAACTTTCACGGCTCGGGATCGAGTCCGAGGTCTACAAGGAGAAGCGCCGCATCCTGGATTTCCAGAGGAAGAAGACCACCCAGAAGGTGAACCTCTACGAGAAGGTTCAGATACCGGGCTACCAGGAGGCCATCCGCAAGATCAAGCGCTACATGGAAGACGAGGAGAACCTCAGCAAGGCCTCGTCCAAAATCGTGAAACAGCGTCACGCTGAGGAAGACGAGATGGAGGGAAACGGCGATGATTGAGAAAATGACCAAATACTCCTTCATTCTTCTCAGCGGGAAGACTGAAGAGTTCCTCGCGGACCTGCAGAGACTCGGGCTGGTGGACATCACCCGCTCCTCGAAGCCTGTGGACGAGCGCTCGGCTGCCCTTATGGCCGAAGCCAACGAACTGAAGAAAGCGGCAAGCCTGCTGGAATCGCTGGATTTCAGCAAAGACCCTGACCTTGAGAAGATCGAGGCCGAGGTCGAGGCCGACGCCAAGTACGACAACCCGAAGGAGGCCGTAAGGAAATATTACTCAAGGCTGGACACCATCAAGAACGAGCTGGTGCTGGCCCGCAGGGAGGTCGAGGCGAGAAGACCGTGGGGGCAGTTCGACGCGGCGGCCTTCGAGCATCTCGCGGCCAAAGGCTACAAAGTACGCTGGTACTGCGTTCCGAAGAAGAAATACGACCCGTCCTGGGCCGCCGTCTACCCGCTTCAGGAGGTTTCTGACAACGGAAGCAAAGTATGGTTCGTGACCATATCCGACGACCCGGCATATTCATTGCCAGTCGAGGAATGCTCCGCCCCGGAGGGGGACATCCGCTTCGCCGAAAGGAAGGTGTCTTCCCTGCTCGAAGAGGCCGTCACCTGCAAGGCGAGACTTCTTGAACTAAAGGAATATGCCGCCTCCATCTCGGCCGGCTATGACAAGGAGATGGCCGAGCTTCAGCTGTACCTCGCCGACGCGGGTGCGGGAAAAGCCGCCGAAGACCTCGTCACGACTTTCGTAGGCTTCGCCCCGTCGGAGAACGACGCCCAGCTCAGCGCCGAGTTCGACAAGATGGACGTCTTCTACCTGAAGGAAGAGGCGGCCAAAGCCGACAATCCTCCTATCAAACTGAAAGAGAACAAGTTCGTGAAGATGTTCACGATGCTGACAGACATGTACGGCCGTCCGGTCTACGACGAGTTCGACCCGACACCTTACATCTCGTTCTTCTTCACGCTCTTCTTCGCGATGTGCCTCGGTGACGCCGGCTACGGCATCATCCTCACGGTCGCCGGACTTCTGGTCTGGAAGAAGAAAGGCTTCATCGGAGAGATGGCCCCGCTGGTCACCACCCTCGGAGTGGCCACGATCATAATGGGGACGATTCTCCACACCTTCTTCGGAATCGACACCTTGGCGGCCACCTGGGTCCCTGACTGGCTGAAATGCGTAATGCTCAAGGGCAAGGTGATGGGCTACGACCCTTCGATGGCCCTCGCGATCATCATCGGTGTCGTGCATCTCAGCATCGCATTGATACTCAAGGCGGTCTATGCCGTCAAGAGAGACGGCTTCCTCGGCTCGCTCGGCACTCTGGGCTGGACACTGCTCATCGTGGGCGGCGTCGCAGTCGGCGGATTCTCGCTTCTCGGCGTGATCGGCGCGGCAGCGACCAAATGGATCATCATCGTGCTGGGGACTGTCTCCGCTTTAGGAATATTCCTGCTCAGCGACCTGCACCGCAATCCGCTGGCCAACATCGGTCTGGGACTCTACGAGACCTACAACACGGTCACCGGCCTCCTCGGCGATGTGCTGAGTTACCTGCGTCTCTATGCGCTGGGTCTTGCCGGAGGTATGCTCGGCAACGCTTTCAACGAACTTGGTGGCAGCGTGCTGGCTATGGATGTGCCGGGAGTGAACGTGGTCTGCTTCGGCCTGATCGTGCTGCTCGGCCACGTCCTGAACCTCGCGATGAACTGCCTCGGAGCCTTCGTGCATCCTTTGAGGCTCAACTTCCTTGAATTCTTCAAGAACAGCGGTTACGAGGGAGCCGGCAAGGCTTACAATCCGCTCAAATCAGCAAACAATTGAAAATCAACAGTAAACAATAAGTATAATCATTAAAAATCAATAAATCATGAACGAAATTTTAGGTTATCTCGGAATGGGCCTCATGCTGGCCCTCGCCGGAGTAGGTTCAGCGATCGGCACCACGATCGCCGGCAACGCAGCCGAAGGCGCTCTCAAAATCAATCCTGAGAAGTCAGGAAACTACCTCGTGCTTTCAGCCATCCCTGCCACGCAGGGTATCTACGGCTTCGTGGCCTTCTTCATGTGGCTGAGCCGCGACGTGGCCGCCCAGGGTCCGCTGATGTTCGGAGTCGGAGTGTCCGTAGGTCTTGTCTGCCTCATCTCCGCCATCCGTCAGGGTATGGTCTGCGCCAACGGTATCGTCGGCATCAGCCAGGGACACGACGTGTTCACCAACACCCTCATCTACGCCGCCCTTCCTGAGTTCTACGCCATCCTGGGTCTGGTAGGCGCCATTATGGTATAAAGAACAATCAACTGAACAACAAGCAGATGTCTCTGATAAAATCTATTTCAGGCATACGCGGAACGATAGGAGGAAAGCCCGGAGACGGGCTTTCTCCCATTGATGTCGTCAAGTTCACGTACGCCTACTGCGCGACTCTCCCGTCAAGGAAGCCGCAGCCAAACGGAGCGAAGTACAAAATCGTAGTGGGCAAGGATGCCAGGCTGTCCGGAGAGATGGTCGAGAACCTTGTCGTAGGCACTCTGATGGCCTGCGGAGTCGATGTTGTGAAGATCGGTTTCGCCTCCACACCGACCACGGAGATGGCCGTCAACTTCGCCAAGGCCGACGGAGGAATCATCCTCACGGCCTCCCACAATCCCCGTCAGTGGAACGCTCTTAAACTCCTCAACGACAGGGGCGAGTTCCTGACGGCGGCTGAAGGCCAGGCCATCCTGGACCTCGCCGCGGCCGACGACTTCGACTTCGCCGGCGTGGACGACCTCGGAAAGGTCACCTGCCACGACTACACGGACGAGCATCTGGACGCCGTCCTCGCTCTTGATGCCGTCGACGCGCAGGCCATAAAAGACGCTCATTTCAAGGTGGCGCTGGACGCCATCAACTCCGTCGGCGGCATCATAATGCCGCGCCTTCTCGAAAGGCTCGGCGTGGAGTGCGTGAAACTGAACTGCGAGCCGACCGGCGACTTCGCCCACAATCCGGAGCCGCTGCCGGCCAACCTTAAAAGTCTGAGCGAGGCCGTGGTACGGGAAGGCGCGGACCTTGGAATCTCGGTCGATCCGGACGTGGACCGTCTGGCGTTCATCTGCGAGAACGGTGAGCCTTTCGTCGAGGAATATACCCTCGTGAGTGTGGCTTCCTACCTCTTCGAGAGGGCTGCGGCGATCGCCAAGGCCGAAGGGAAGACGCTCGAGGAAGTCACCGCCCCGTACAAGCCTGTCTCCTGCTCGAACCTGTCCTCAAGCCGCGCCCTGCGGGATGTGACCGAGGAATATGGAGGGACATATTCAGCATCGGCTGTCGGTGAGGTGAATGTGACGACGATGATGAGGGAGAAGGGCGCTCTGATCGGTGGAGAGGGCAACGGCGGAGTGATCTACCCTGCCATCCACTACGGCCGCGACGCCATGGTGGGCGTGGCTCTGTTCCTCTCGAATCTTGCGCACAAGAAGATGAAGGTGAGCGAGTTGAAGAAGACCTATCCGGAGTACCACATCGCCAAGAACAAGATCGAGCTTAGCGACAAGGGTCTGATAGACAGGATTTTGGGTGTGGTCAAGGCTGCTTTCGCCGGTGAGGACATCAATGAGACCGACGGTGTGAAGATCAGTTTCGAGTCCGCTCGGGAGTGGGTGCATCTGCGCCGCTCCAACACCGAGCCTATCATCCGCATATATTCAGAGGCTCCGACTCTCGCCGCCGCCGAGGCTCTCGCCTCCCGGGTGATCGCCATCGCCGATGAGGTCATAAAAGGTAAGTAGCGCTGAAGCCTCACTCCGTGAGGCCCCACCGCAGACAGGATTGCCGAATAAGTGGCGCCTGAACCCCTCCCTCCCGGCAACGCCTCACTTCGTGAGGCCCCACCGCTCACTTCGTTCGCGGTCCCCCCCCTTACGTGGCCGAGGGTGGCCACGGTTGCGGGAGGGAGGCTCCTGGCTTCAATATATTAATAATAGATTCTACTGATTATTTTTTTAAGTCTCGCATATGCAAAACACTTTATCCCCGGATTTCCCGTCACGACAGTGACGGAGCAAGTCCCCTTCCCGAGGAAGGGGATTTAGG
>CAVJKE010000049.1:0-9589 GCA_963649695.1 bacterium | reverse complement strand
GTCACCGTGCAGGTTCTCATAGGCGAAGACCTTGTGACCGACGCTGTCGATGTCACCGTCACCGACAAGTCCACCTCGACCGTCTATACTGCCACCACAGTCGGCGGCACAGCCACCTTCAACCTCGTGGCCGGAGTCTACGAGGCCACCTCGACCCTTTACAAGGAGTCCAGCATCTACAACGGCACCAATTCAGCCGTCACCGTGGTTGACGGGGAAACCAACAGCTTCACCCTCAACCTCGTGGCTTCTACCACAAGCCAGGTCATCATCAAGGAGCTGTATTTCGGAGGCTGTATGGACAACGCTGGCAGCAAGCACTATCAGACGGACCGTTATGTCATCCTCTACAACAACTCCCCGGTGGAGGCTGACGCCAGCAAGTACGCTTTCGCCATGGCCTGCCCTGCTAACGGACACGCCACGAACGCCTACCTCAAGAACGGTGTCCTTACCTATTCAGACTACATTCCGGCCTGGAGCGCCGTATGGTGGTTCCAGTCAGATGTGAAGATCGCTCCATATTCACAGGTCGTCCTCGCCATCAACGGCGCCGTCGACCACACCGCTACCTACTCCAACTCTGTGGACCTGAGCGGCGCCGACTATGCGTTCTACTATCCTGAGGTGTTCAACAACGCTACCAACTATCCTGCGCCTTCTGCTTCCATCCCGTCTAGCAACTACCTGCAAACGTACTGCTACGGTATGGGCAACGCCTGGGCCATCTCGAACAACTCTCCGGCTTTCTTCGTGTTCTCTCCTGAGGGGACGACCGCGAAGGACTTCGTCACAAATCCGGACAATGTGGAGAGCCCTACCGGCAGTAAGGCGTTTAACTGCGCCAAGATTCCTGTCTCCTGGGTAAAGGACGCCGTCGAGGTCTTCGACAACGCCAACCTCCAGAAGTCCAACAAGAGGCTTCTTGACAGCGTGGACGCCGGCTATGTCTGCTCGACCAACAAACTCGGCTACACCGTCTACAGGAACGTCGACAAGGAGGCCACCGAGGCTCTCGCCGAGAATGCCGGCAAGCTTGTCTACAACTATGCTGGCGGCACTGCTGATGTAGAGGGCGGTTCGACCGATCCATCCGGCATCGACGCCGAGGCTTCGATCGCCGCGGGCGCTCACATCGTCTACAAGGACACGAACAACTCGACCAACGACTTCCACCTCAGGAAGGTCGCTTCAATAAAGAAATAATAAGGCAACCAAGCCGCTTATGGGTTCACGGATCCTTTTGTCAGCAGGATTGTTCATCCTTTCCGCTCTTCCGGTCTGGTCACAGACCGAGGAGTGGAAGGATGGATATTCCCGTCTTTCCGGCCTGACCCCTTGGGTGAAGTCTTCAAATCCGGCGGGGCTGTCGGCCTTGCCTGTGGACAAAGTCTCGACCGTCAGGGTGGGGATCGAGAAGACCGACGGAGGACTGATGGACCTGCACGAAAGCCCGGACTGCTTCAGGCCGAGCCTCGAGGCGGCCTCGTTGATGAAAATCTCCGACCGGATCGTTTTCTACGGCCGGATGGACTATTCCTACTTCAAAGGCAGGAAGATGGGCGGCCAGATTCTGATGGACCCCTACTACAACCCTGTCAACTTCCTTGAAAGCGTCGACACGACGACCGGGACCAAGACTTTGGAGGAATATACCCTCGAAGGTGCGATGGCATATTCGCTGACGGACAGGCTATCTCTCGCAGGGAAAGTTAGTTACCAGAGCGCCGACTACGCCAAGCGCAAGGACCCCCGCGCGTTCAACCAGTGGATGGACCTGGACGCGTCGCTCGGAGTCCGGTACTCCCTGGCCGGCGGCAAAGGGTCTTTCGGGGCGAGCCTTGACTACACCAAGACGATCGAGACTGTCATAGAGGAACTTTTCGGCACTGTCGACAGGCAGTATTACTGCCTTGTGGACTACGGCGGGAGTTTCGGCAAGATCGAGGTCATCGACGGGGACAACGGCTACATCTCGACCGGCAATGAGCGGCCGATGTTCAACCAGTTCTTCGGCGGCAGCGCCCAGGTGGAGTTCCGGATCGGGGCGGTGGACGCTTTCGTGGATTTCGGGGCGGCCTACCGCAAAGGCTATTTCGGCAAGAAGGCCAGCGGCTCGGTCAGGTTCTGCGATTTCGACGGGATGAGGTACAACCTCGACGCGAGGCTTCAGTTCAGGACCGGCGGTTTCCTCAACCGGATCGATGGGAACTGGAACGCTCTGACCTCGGTCAACAAGGAGAATTCCTACAGGATCTCAACCACGCAGGGGCAGAGTTCGGAGGTGCAGTATTTCGGAAGCCAGGAAGTCGGCGACAAGACCGTCTCCAGAATCAAGGCAAGATACACTCTTGAACGCCGGGCTGAAGGCGCTCCCGACATATTCAATCCATCTCCGTGGGCAGTCTCTGTGGGTTACGAGCGGTTCGGTCTGGACCAGACGGCCACCTCCTACCCTTTCTACAGAAAGCAGCGGCTGGCGCAGAACACGGTGGACGCGGTGGCGGCCAGAAACTTCCGGATGCGGAGCGGCTACCTCTCATTCACCCTCGGAGCGCGGTGTTCGTTCGCGGGAGACGACCTCAAGAACGAGGACGGGCAGTATTCCTCCGCCTCCGGCAACCCTCGCACGAACGACACCTACCTTGGCAGGAATTATGAATATTTCCACGCCACTTCCGCTGGTGGTTCGGCCTCTGTCCGCTTCACTCTTCTGAAGACGGTCAGCGGCCGCCGCTATTCAATTTTCGCCGACATCAGCGACAGCTACCGCCGCCTGCTGTCGGAACCGGTCTATCTTACCGGAAACTACAGAAACACAATCATATTCACCATAGGATGCAATTTTTAAGATCTCTTTTCGCCACCGCGGCCGTCCTGGCCCTCGGCGCTTCAGGGCTGTCTGCCCAGACTCTGCCTGTCGACGGGCAGATAAGGACAGGAAAACTCGACAACGGTCTGACCTACTATGTCAGACACAACGCCAATCCCGCCGGAGCGGCTGATTTCTACATAGTCCACAATGTCGGAGCGCTTCAGGAGGAGGACAACCAGAACGGTCTCGCCCACTTTCTTGAGCATATGGCCTTCAACGGTCTGAAACACTATCCGGGCAAAGAGATGCTTGAATTCCTGGGCAGGAACGGAGTCCGTTTCGGCACGAATGTCAATGCCTTCACAACCAGAAGCGAGACCTGCTACCACATCGACGCGGCGCCGGTGGCGAGGGAGTCGTTCGTGGATTCCCTGCTGCTGATCCTGCACGACTGGTCCGGCGACATCCTCTGCGAACAGGATGAACTGGACAGGGAAAGGGGAGTGATCCGCGAGGAATGGAGGAGGGGTTTCGATTCCCGCCGCACGATCTTCACGGCCCAGACGAACCTCGTCTACCAGGGTTCCAAGCAGACAAAGAGGACCGTCCTGGGATCCCTCGATGTGATCAACAACTTCAAGAGAGAGGATATCCTTGATTTCTACCACAAATGGTACCGTCCTGACCTTCAGGCGATAATCGTGGTCGGAGACATCGACGCAGCCGCTATGGAAAGCAAGATCCGCAGCCGGTTCTCGGACATTCCGGCGGTCGTGGACCCGACTCCGAAGGAGGTCTATCTCGCACCTGAGGCCGACGGCCCTGTTTTCGAGAACCTCATCGACTCCACCCTCAGCTTCACAGCCCTGAAGGTCTTCTACAGGCTGCCTTATCCGGCAAGGGAGACCCGCTGCACCGAAGAGTTCTACAAGGACCTCTTCATCCGCAACATCCTGGCGAACGTGATGTCGGCGAGGATGAAAGAGCAGATACGCACCGGCGAGGCTTCCGCGAAGTCGGCCGTGATGGTGAACTACTCCGAGGCCAACGACTACTACGTGGACCTCTACACAATCCTCGGCAAAAAGGACGGCGACCTGCTCGACCTTGTGGACTTCTACGCCACGAACGAGAAAGCGATGATTGAATATGGTGTCTCGGAGGATGAGATCAACGCCGCCCGGACCCAGGTCATGAAACGCTACCATCTTGACAAGCCAGTTAAGGAGGGTTCTGTCCGCAATGAGGAATATGTGGCCGTCTGCCACAACAATTTCGTCAGCGGCAGCGCGCTCACTTCTCCCGCAGTCGCCTATGAGGCTCAGAACAGGATTCTCAAGAGCATAACCCTCGATGATGTGAAGCCTTACATCTCGAAGATGTTCTCGGAGAGCGACAAGATCTACTCCTGGTTCGCCAATTCCAAGGATTCCGCCAAGGTGCCTACCGTCGAGGCGACCAAGGCCCGTCTTGAAGAGGCCCGTGCCAGGAAGGTCGGCCCGAAGTTCCTCACCTACGACAAGACGGATCTGTCCGTCGACCTGCCGGAGGGCAGGATAGTGAAGGAAAAGACTCTTAAAGGGACTCAGACCAAGGTCTGGACTCTGGACAACGGAGCGACGGTCTACTGGACAGCGGTGAAGGATGCCAAAGCCAGCCCTGACCTTTCCCTGCTGTTCTATTTCAACACCGGCTACAACGCCCTTCCGCAGGACAGGTTCGCTTCCGCTCTCTTCGCCGAGGAGTTCATCAGGGCGAACGCCGGATTCCGCGGGACAAGTTCCACGGGGATCGACAAGATCCCGGGCTGCGGTGAAGTTTCCCGCAACCTGAAACTCGGCGAAAGGTTCGCAGGCATATTCCTGACCGCCCCTGCCCCCGCCGCTGAGAATGCGTTCCGCATAGCCGCTCTCACCGTCACCGACCCGTACCTACCTCAGGGACAGGAGCTTCAGCAGATGAAGGACAAGAGGCTGGAGACCCTCGGAGAGCCGAAGAAAGATGCCGAGCGCTTCACCGAGGCCTGTGATTCGGTCATCTATGGCGCCCATCCGTGGTCGGTGGATGTCGATTCCGCCGCCGTGGAAGGTGTGGACAACGGTCTTGTGAAAGAAATCTACAGCCGGGAGTTCGACCCTGCTGCCGGGATGTCTGTCTTCATCGCCTCCAACCTTGATGAAGAGCAGGTAAAGGAATATGTCAGCAGATACGTCGCTTCGATCCCTGCCGGTGGCAAGGCCTTCAGGCAGGCCGGAATCAAGGAGCGTGTCCCTGCCTTCAAGGGTACGCAGACATATTCAATGACAGGTAAGAAGGAGATCAATCCTTACACGCTGGTGACTAGGATGTTCTCTTCCAAGGTGAAGCCTACGGCGGAGAACCTCGCGGCCGTGGATTTCGTGGACTACATCCTGTCGCAGAGGCTTCTGAACCAGATCCGCGAGAACAGGGGAGGCACTTACACCATCAGGTTCACCTCCTATGTGAGCGTCAGGGAGAAGGGCAGGAGCGAGTCGGAGATCTCGTTCAAGACAAGGCCTGACCTCTATGAGGTCCTGGTCGGCGACATGGATGCCATCGTGTCTGAGTTCTGCGCCGAAGGTCCTACCGTGAAGGAACTCGAGGAGGCCCGCAAGTGGTTGATAAAGGACGAGCAGGAGTCGAAGGTCAAGAAGGAGATGTCGATGCCTCACAGGAATTCCGTCGTGATGAACTATGTGAGGAACGGCATCGATCCGTCCATCGACCGTGTCGCAGCCTACGGTAGCGTCACCGCCGAGGATGTCCGCAAGGTGGCCGCCAGACTCACCGGCGGCAATGTTCTGACCACGATTTACACTGAGAAATAGATTTTGATGAAAGCAGCAAGATTGTTAGCCACGGCAGTGGCGCTGACGCTGACCCTCGCCGCTTCCGCCGACGAGGGGATGTGGATGATCCAGGACATCAACGAGGCCCTGGCGAAGAATATGAAGGCGCGCGGGCTGCGGCTTTCGCCGGGCGAGATCTACAACGACGAAGCTCCCGGGACGGGGGTCGCCGACGCCGTGGTCTCGATCGGGTTCTACTGCACGGGAAGCGTCATTTCGGACAAAGGACTCATCATCACCAACCACCACTGCGCCTACTCGAACATCGCGAAGCTCAGCACCCCGGAACACAACTATCTGGAGAACGGCTACTGGGCTATGAGCGATGACCAGGAGATTCCTCTTCCCGGCGAGAAGGTCTACTTCCTCAAGCGGGTCTTTGATGTGACAGGCGAGGTCAAAGGCCTTGTCAAAGAACTCCGGGCTTCGGGGAAACCGTTCGGATTCAGGAAGATAAGTTCGTCGATCGAGTCGAGATACTCCAAGGCAACAGGTCTGGACTGCTCCTTGAGCGAGATGTGGGGAGGGGAGAAGTACTACATCTCCGCCTACAAGGTCTACACGGATGTCCGTCTGGTCGCCGCCCCGCCGCTCAGCATAGGGTATTTCGGCGGCAGCGACGACAACTGGACCTGGCCGAGGCACAACTGCGATTTCGCTATGTACAGGATCTACGAGGATGGCAGACCGGTGACCCGGGAGAAAAGCCTCAAGGTCTCTCTCGCCGGCTACAGTCCCGGTTCGTTCGCGATGGTGATCGGCTATCCCGGAAGAACAGGCAGGTACACCTCGCCGTCTTCCGAAATCACCTACCAGGAGGAAGTCGAACTTCCTGTGACGAACGCCATCAGAAACGGCAGGATGGAGATTCTCGGCCGCTGGATGGATTCCGACCCGCAGGTCAGGCTGAAATATTCAGAAAGGTACTTCGCGCTATGCAACACCGTGGGGAGCGACCTCGGGAAGGCCGGATGCTTCAAGCGCTTCAGTGTCAGGGCCGAGAAGACAGCGCAGGAGCGTGACCTCCGCCGCTGGATCTCCGCCGCCCCTAACCGTGGCGCGATCTGGGGAGACCTGCTCGAGGACCTCGAGGACACATATTCACAGACCACCGCCATCGAAAAGGACAAGATCGTGTTCCGTGAGACGATGGTGCGGGGAGGGTTCATCGTCCCTTACCTGCTCCGCGCGGGCAACATGAAGGATCTCCAGAAGGCGAAGGCGACCCTTCGCGAAGGGGTGGCCGCCACGGACGCGAGAGTGGAGAAAAGCCTTCTTGAATATGCCTGCAGAGTCTATTTCAGCAATCTTGAGCTGAGCTGGTTCGGCAGGTATCAGACCAAGATGGCCGACAGGTTCGGCGATGACTACGAGGCGATGGCGGACTATCTCTGGGACAAGAGCGTGGTCTCGTCGACTTTCAAGATCGATGACATCGAGTCTGTCGAGCAGATCACGAACGATCCTCTGAGAAAATTCCTGACCGATGTCCAGATCACAGCCTTCAACAACAAGGACGGACAGTCTGAGAAACTTCTGAAACTGAGCAAGTTGAAGAAGGAGTACGGGAAGGCCCTCTACTGGATGAAACTGCACAAGGATGTCGAGCAGTACCCTGACGCCAACTCTACGATGAGAATCACCTACGGAACTGTCGGTGGTCTGCTGCCGTGCGACGGAGTCGCCTACGACTGGTACACCACCCCGCAGGGCATCCTGCAGAAATACAATCCGGACAACTACAACTACCACGTGGACAACAAGATGCTGGCTCTTCTGAAGAAAGGCCGCTGGGGCCGCTGGGGCTTCAGGCTTGACGGCAGACCGGGTTCGATGGTCGTCGATTTTCTGACGGACAACGACATCACGGGCGGCAATTCCGGAAGTCCAGTCCTCGATGCTGACGGCAATCTCATCGGTCTCGCCTTCGACGGCAACCAGGAATCTCTGGCCAGCGACGCTTCCTACACCCAGGGCTACAACAAATGCATCAACACCGACATCCGCTACGTGATGTGGGTTCTTGACAAGTACGCCGGGATGAAGCACATCCTCCGGGAGATCGAGTTCGTGAAGAAATAAGAAAAGCGGGCATTTCTGTCCGCTTTTTTCGTCTTAAATATTCTTATCCTATGCGTTCCTGAGGACGATCTGCCCGCCGGCCGCATCGACCTCGATTGTGGAGTCCTTGTGGACCGTACCCGCCAGGATGGCCTTGGCCAGCTGGTTGACCAGTTCCCTCTGCATCAGCCTCTTGATAGGACGCGCGCCGTAGGCCGGGTCGTAACCTCCAGTGACCATATAGTCCTCGAAGGCCTTCGTGAACCTGACGGTGACACCTTCCTCCGAAAGCTTGTCCTGGAGCTGCTTCATCTGGATGTGCAGGATGTCCCGGATGTCGTTCTGGGTCAGAGGGTCGAACATTATGATCTCATCGATCCTGTTCAGGAACTCAGGCCTTACAGTGGCCTTCAGCACATCCATGACCTTGCTCTTGCATTCCTCGAGAAGATTGCGCCTTGTGGCCACGGCTTTCATCTCGTCGGCCGGGTCCGCACCCGGACGTCCAACGGCAGGAAGCCTGTCCATATAGCCCTGGATGATGTCCGAGCCGACATTCGAGGTCATGATCAGAATCGTGTTCTTGAAATCCACGGTGCGGCCCTTGTTGTCGGTCAGACGGCCGTCGTCAAGCACCTGCAGCAGCACGTTGAACACATCCGGATGCGCCTTCTCGATCTCGTCCAGCAGGATGACCGAGTAAGGTTTCCTCCTCACGGCCTCGGTCAGCTGGCCGCCCTCGTCGTAGCCGACGTATCCCGGAGGCGCTCCGACCAGACGGCTCACGGTGTGACGCTCCTGGTACTCGCTCATGTCGATCCTTGTGATCATGTTCTCGTCGTTGAACAGGAACTCGGCCAGCGCTTTCGCCAGCTCGGTCTTGCCCACACCGGTCGTGCCCATGAACAGGAACGAACCGATAGGCCTCTTCTCGTTGGAAAGTCCGGCCCTGCTGCGGCGCACCGCGTCGGCCACGGCCTGTATAGCCTGGTCCTGTCCGACCACCCTCTTGTGCAGTTCGCTTTCGATGCGAAGGAGCTTCTCCTTCTCGCTCTCAAGCATCTTCTGCACAGGGATGCCGGTCCATTTGGCCACGACCTCGGCGATGTCTTGCGGGGTGACGGCCTCGGTGACGATAGGGTCTTCGATGGCCGCCTGCCTGGCGCTCAGTTCGTCGATCTTCCTCTGTGCCTCGGCGATCTTGCCGTAGCGCAGTTCGGCCACCTTGCCGTAGTCGCCGGCCCTCTCGGCCGCCTGCGACTCGATCTTGTAGTCCTCGATCTTCTGGCGGGCTTCCTGCAGACCGGAAAGGATGTCCTTTTCGTCGTTCCATCTCTTCATCAGAACGTCGCGCTCGGCCATCTTGTCGGAAAGTTCCTTCTGGATCTTCTCTGATTTCAAGGATGTCCCCTCGCGCTTGACCGCCTCTTTCTCGATCTCCAGCTGACGGATGTCGCTGTTGAGTTCGGCGATAGGCTCAGGCACCGAGTTCATCTCCAGACGCAGCTTGGAGGCCGCCTCGTCCACAAGGTCGATGGCCTTGTCCGGCAGGAAACGGTTGTTGATGTACCTGTGCGACAGGTTGACGGCGGCGATCAGGGCGTCGTCCTCGATCTTCACTCTGTGGTGGTTCTCGTACTTCTCCTTCAGACCTCTCAGGATGGCGATCGACTCCGCCGGCGAAGGCTCGTCGACCATGACCATCTGGAAACGCCTCTCCAGCGCCTTGTCGGTCTCGAAGTACTTCTGGTACTCGTCGAGGGTGGTCGAACCGATGGTTCTCAGTTCACCCCTGGCAAGCGCAGGTTTAAGAATATTCGAGGCGTCCATCGCTCCTGAGGAC
>CAVJKE010000048.1:5061-9683 GCA_963649695.1 bacterium | reverse complement strand
TTCAAAATCATATGCATAAATAATTCTTCATATTTTTGTGGCACGGTGCTTGACCATATATCCGGACGCGTCCAGGAAACGGCCGAGCCTGCCATTTTGGCAGAAAGGACACCTGCGCTTTAGCAAGAACAGTATGAACGTAAACGATAACAACAAAGACTTTCTCTTCCCGGCCGGGGCCGCGGAAGTGAACATTATCCCTGTGATGCAGGGAGATGAGCAGTTGAAGGTGGATTCCAAAGACCTTCCTGACACTCTGCCTATACTTGCCTTGAGGAACGCCGTGCTCTTCCCGGGTATGGTCTATCCTGTCACCATCGGACGCGACAAGTCCATCGCCCTCATCAAGGCGGCGGACAAGAACGGCTCTTTCATCGGAGCGGTGCCTCAGGTGGATGTCACGGTGGAAGACCCTGAGGGAAAAGACCTTTATGAATATGGCACCGTGGCGAGGATAATGAAGGTCCTCGAGATGCCGGACGGCACAATCACGGCCATCCTCCAGGGAGCCAAGAGGCTGAAGGTGACCCGCTATCTCGCTTTCGACCCGTACATAACGGCGCAGGTGACCTACGTCGAGGACATCGTTCCTGCCGATGACAACAACACGAGGATGATCGCCGAGTCTCTCAAGGAGAAGGCCGCCATCGTCATCAAGTCGTCATCCTTCGCTCCGAAGGAGGCTGTCACCGCCCTGAAATCGATTGACAACTATTCGTTCCTCGTCAACTTCGTCGCCACGACGATAGAACTCGAGAACTATATGGACAAGGTCCAGCTGCTCGGCGTCGATGATGTCACGCTGAGGGCTATGAAGCTTCTCCAGGCTCTTGACACCCAGGTCCAGCTGCTCAAGATCAAGCAGGAGATCAACCAGAAGGTCAAGAGCGACATCGACCAGCAGCAGAGGGAGTACTACCTCAACAACCAGCTCCGTACCATCCAGGAGGAGCTCGGTATGGACGAGGAAGAGGAGTTCGACAAGCTGCGCGCCAGAGCCCAGGCCAAGAAGTGGCCGGAGGCCGTGGCGAAACAGTTCGAGAAGGAACTCGCCAAACTCCAGAAGTACAACCCTTCATCGCCGGACTACAGCATCCAGTACAACTACATCGAGTTTATGCTGAACCTGCCGTGGGACGAGATGTCGAAGGACGACCTTGACCTGAAGCACGCCCAGAAGGTCCTGGACAGCGACCACTACGGTCTCGACACCGTCAAGGACAGGATCATCGAGTACCTTGCCGTCCTCAAGCTGAAGGGAAATATGAAGTCCCCGATCCTCTGCCTCTACGGCCCTCCGGGTGTCGGCAAGACCAGCCTCGGCAAGTCCGTCGCCAAGGCTCTCGGCAGAAAATATGTCAGGATCGCCCTCGGCGGAATGCACGACGAGGCTGAACTGAGGGGACACCGCAAGACTTACATCGGCGCCCTTCCGGGCCGTATCCTCAACGGCATCGAGAAGGCCGGCACATCCAACCCTGTCATCGTCCTCGACGAGATCGACAAGGTGGGCAACGACTACAAGGGCGACCCGTCTTCCGCTCTGTTGGAAGTGCTTGACCCTGAGCAGAATGTCGCATTCCACGACAACTACCTCGACATCGACTACGACCTCTCCAACGTGCTGTTCATCACAACGGCCAACAACATCTCCACGATCCAGTCCGCCCTGCTCGACAGGATGGAGCTGATCAACGTGACAGGCTACCTCGCCGAGGAGAAGATGGAGATCGCGAAGCGCTACCTCGTGCCTAAGCAGCTGGAGGAGCACGGCATCGGCAAGAAGGACCTTCGCATCGACAAGGCCGCCCTCGCCGCCATCATCGATGAATATACCCACGAGTCCGGCGTACGAGGCCTTGAGAAGCAGATCGCCAAGATCGCGAGGGTGACTGCCAAGAAGATAGCCCTCGGGGAGACCTGGCCGAACGTGATCAAGAAGGAACACCTTAAGGAGTACCTCGGCCTTCCGACCAACTTCCACGACCTTCAGAAGGGCAACGAGGCTCCGGGTGTCGTGACAGGCCTGGCCTGGACGCAGATGGGAGGAGAGATCCTGTTCGTGGAGAGTTCCGTCAGCGCAGGCAAGGGAGTGATGACGATGACCGGCAACCTCGGCGACGTGATGAAGGAATCCGCCACGATCGCCTACCAGTACATCAAAGCGCATCCTGAACTTGCGAAGATGACCTCCGAACAGTTCGCCGCCAAGGACATCCACGTCCACGTGCCGGAAGGAGCCGTGCCTAAGGACGGCCCGTCCGCCGGCATCACGATGGTCAGCTCGATGGTGTCCGCCCTCCGTGGCGAGGCCGTCAAGTCCGGCATTGCGATGACCGGAGAGATGACCCTTAGAGGAAGGGTTCTCCCTGTGGGAGGCATAAAGGAGAAGATCCTGGCCGCCAAGAGGGCCGGAGTCTCCGAGATAGTCATCTCCGAGGACAATCGCAAGGATGTCGAGGACATCAAGCCGGTCTATGTCAAAGGACTGTCCTTCCACTATGTGAAGAACATCGGCGACGTGGTCTCTTACATATTCAAAGATTAATTTCTATCTTAGCGGCCGGATGGGGAATTTTTCTCCGTGAAGATACCTGCTGTTATGAATGTGAAGATAGAAAAAAGTTGGAAACAGGCGCTGCGGAGTGAGTTCGAAGAACCTTACTTCGCTGCGCTTGCCGCTTTCCTGCACCAGGAGAAAGCGGAAGGGAAAGTCGTCTATCCACCCGGACCGGAGATATTCAAAGCCTTCGAACTCACTCCCGTGCAGGATGTGAAGGTGGTGATTCTGGGACAGGACCCCTACCACGGAGCTGGGCAGGCCATGGGCCTGAGCTTCTCCGTGCCGGACGGAGTTCCCGCCCCGCCGTCCCTCAAGAACATATTCAAGGAGATCGAAAGCGACCTCGGGGTCACGATGAGCGGCAGCCCGAATCTGGAGAAGTGGGCGCGGCAGGGAGTCCTTCTGCTGAATTCCATCCTGACGGTCCGCTCCGGGGCTGCGGCCTCGCACAGCGGCATAGGCTGGCAGCGCTTCACCGACGCGGTGATCAAGTACATCTCCGACAATCTCGACGGGGTGGTCTTTCTGCTCTGGGGCAACTATGCCCGGGGCAAGAAGGAACTGATCGACACCTCCCGCCACACGGTGCTGGAGGCGGCGCATCCTTCGCCTCTTGCGAGAGGGGCGTTCTTCGGCTGCCGTCATTTCTCGAAAACCAACGAAATCCTCGTAAGCGAGGGCAAGACCCCGATAGACTGGCGTCTTTAGCGGCGTCGGCGGAAAGGCGGCGATGCTGAAGCCGCCGGGGCGCAAAAATAGAAAGCGATGAAAAGAACAGCTTTATTTCCAGGGTCTTTCGACCCGTTCACTTCCGGCCATCTCAACATCCTCAGCCGGGCGTTGACCATCTTCGACGAAGTCGTCGTGGCCGTGGGAGTCAACCAGGACAAGCGCGGCTTCTTCTCGATGGAGCAGCGCGAGGACATCATCCGCCAGGTCACGGCGGGGATGGAAGGAGTCAGGATCACCCATTATGAGGGGCTTACGGTAGACATCTGCCGCTCCCTCGGCATCCGGCACATAGTGCGCGGGGTTAGGAATATGACCGATTTCGACAACGAGCAGGCGATAGCGGACGCCAACCGCCACCTCGCCCCCGAGGTCGACACCATCATCATCCCTACCGCCCAGGAATATTCGCACATCTCCTCGTCCGCCGTGCGCGACGTGATCCGCAACAGCGGTGACCTGTCGCAGTTCCTTCCCGATGGGGTCGTTCTGCCGGAAAGACGATGAAACGTTCTGCGGGAATATTCATCTGCTTCCTCGCCTGGCTTCTGACGGCGTGTCTCTGCGCCGCCCAGGTGGACTCGGCGAGGCTCGCGGCTCTTGACGGGCGGCTGGAGCAGTATTTCAAGACCCTTGAACCCGAGAAGATAGAGGTCAAGAACCGGGAATGCGACACGCTGATAGTCTCGGCGAAGGATTCCGCCCTGCGCCGCCACATCGCCCTGAAAATCTACGACCACTATCTCGAATCGCCGGTGATGGGCGACGAGGCTGTGGCCATCCATATGACTGACAGGTGGTTCGCCACAGGGAAGATCGATATGGGCGGGGAACAGGTCCTGCTGAACGCCAAGATCTACGCTGATTTCAACAGGCAGTCCCTCCTCGGGATGCAGGCTCCTGTCATCGAGATGACGGCCCCGGACGGCGGCCGGGTGACAGTCGGAGGCGGCTCGGACCGTTACACTGTCCTGTTTTTCTTCGACACGGACTGTGCGAAATGCCGGCTTGAGACCATCCTGCTGCGCTCGAAACTCAACCAGAGGAACTGGCCTGTGGACTTCTATGCGGTCTACACCGGCACGGACGCCGCTGCCTGGAAGGAATGGCGGGAGCAGAAATTCGCCGTCACCGCCTCCCGGACTAAGATAACCCATCTCTGGGACCCGGAAGTGGAGTCGGACTTCCAGATGAAATACGGCGTGATCCAGACTCCCAGGATGTTCCTTCTGGACAAGTCAGGAACCATCGTGGGCCGCGGGCTTGACACCTCCGCGCTCGACCGGCTTCTCGGAATCTTCCTTTCCGATGCTCCTTATGAATATGGCGG
>CAVJKE010000048.1:0-4787 GCA_963649695.1 bacterium | reverse complement strand
CTGGCCAGGATGATGGGCGACCTGCTCTCCAGAACGCCGGTTGGCTCGAAACTGCCTGTCTTCAAGCATATTCAAGGATGGAAGAAGTTGAGGTCGAAGGGAGGCTACATAGTCTTCCATTCGCAGGGATGCCCTGTCTGCCGCGAGGAACTCGCCGCCGCAGACTCTCTGGGATTCAGGACTTTGGATGTGGATGTCGATGCCATAATGGCCTCTGATCCGGAACTCGGCAGGTCGCTGCTGGACACGTTCGACCTTTCCTCCCTTCCTTTCATCATCGAGGTCGGAAAGAAGGGAGTGGTACGCAGAAGGTACGTCTCGCTGCTGGGCGGTGCTGACTGAGCCCGTCCTGGACTGCCGGAATGAGAATCCCTGTGCCGGCTGTCAGCCCTGCATGCGTTCCGGCCTACCGGATGGCTGCCCTGAGGATTCTTGTCAGCTGGTCGGAGCAGGAAGTCCCGCGCCCGTGGCAGTTGACTCCCGCGAGGATCTCGACGGCCTTGGCGGCCTCCATCCCCTCGAGAAGTCTTCCGACGGCCTGCAGATTGCCGTCGCAGCCTTTGATGTAACGCAGGTTGTGGATGCGTCCGTCCACCAGGTCGAAGTCGATCTGCGCGGAGCAGACGAGGGCGCTTGGCACCGCCGTTATGTGCCTGACACCGTCTGTCGTGGTGTCAGAGATTATCCTGAAATCGTCACCTATAGTCATAGTCGTGATTATTAAGCCATTATTGAAAACCGCCGTAAGCCTTTGCCGAGAAAGGGCTTAAACGATTAATCTTACAAATTTATAAAATAATCGGGAAAAATAAAGTAAATTTGCACGATGATTGAAGGCGTAACACGCCGGTCGGAAAGACAATAAGTAAATTTTTAATACTCTAAAATTATGGTATCATACAAAGAACTTGGCTTGGTCAACACCAGAGAGATGTTCGCTAAGGCCGTAAAGGGTGGTTATGCCATTCCTGCGTTCAACTTCAACAACATGGAGCAGCTCCAGGCCATCATCCAGGCCTCTGCCGCTCAGAAGTCACCTGTCATCCTTCAGGTTTCAAAGGGCGCCCGCAATTACGCTAACCAGACCCTTCTCCGTTACATGGCTGAAGGCGCTGTAGAGTATGCCAAAGAACTCGGATGGGAGCATCCTCAGATCGTTCTCCATCTCGACCACGGCGACAGCTTCGAGCTTTGCAAGAGCTGCGTTGACATGGGCTTCTCTTCAGTGATGATCGACGGTTCAGCCCTCCCTTACGAGGAGAACATCGCCCTCACCAAGAAGGTTGTCGAGTACGCTCACAAGTATGATGTTACCGTTGAGGCCGAGCTCGGCGTTCTCGCCGGCGTTGAGGATGAGGTTTCCGCCGAGGAGTCTCACTACACAAAGCCTGAGGAGGTCATCGACTTCGCCACCCGTACCGGCTGCGATTCACTCGCCATCTCCATCGGTACTTCACACGGCGCCTACAAGTTCAAGCCTGAGCAGTGCACAAGAGACCCTAAGACAGGCCGTCTCGTTCCACCTCCACTCGCTTTCGACGTTCTCCACGAGATCGAGAAGAAGCTCCCTGGATTCCCTATCGTTCTCCACGGATCATCTTCAGTTCCTCAGGAGTATGTTGACATCATCAACGCCAACGGTGGAAAGCTTCCTGACGCTGTAGGTATCCCTGAGGAGCAGCTCCGCGAGGCCGCCAAGAGCGCTGTCTGCAAGATCAACATCGACTCCGACAGCCGTCTCGCGATGACCGCCGCCGTCCGCAAGGTCTTCAACGAGAAGCCAGGTGAGTTCGATCCGAGAAAGTACCTCGGACCAGCCCGCGACGAGATGAAGAAGCTCTACGAGCACAAGATCGTGGACGTTCTCGGTTCAAACGGCAAGGCTGAGTAATTCCCGCTTAAAGTGATAGAAGAGGTTTGAGGAAAATCTTCCTCAAACCTCTTTTTTCTCTTTAATATTGCCTATTTTTGTAGGATATGAACGAATTGATACAGACTCTCGGCCTCGATCCGGAGGCGGTGGTCAAGGCGATCGAGATCTTCGCCCTGGTCACGGGTGTGCCATACATAATTCTGGAGGTCCTGCAGAAGAACGCTATGTGGATTTTCGGGATAGCGACAGGTCTTGCCTGCGCTTTTTCCTTCGCTGTCCAGCATTCCTGGGCGAACATGGGACTGAACATCTACTATGTCGTGATCTCGGTCTGGGGCTTCTACCGCTGGAGACGAGACAGCGCCATCCTGAAGAAGAACGCATCTGAATCGAAGTCAGAGGACTCCTCGGTGCATCTTGACAGACTCAGCCTGAAGACCGGTCTGTGCAGCGCCTTGACATTCACGGTGATAGCAGTCTCTCTCCTTCTGCTGACCCACTCGGCCCAGGGGTCGAACGTCCTGATGGACGCTCTGTCCACAGCGATGTGTGTGGTGGCGATGTACTGGCTCGGCCGCTCGATCCCGTACCATTGGATCATCTGGATCGTGGCGGACACGGTCCTTGTTGTGATGTGCGCGTCGCAAGGACAGTACGCCCTCACGGTGCTGTATGCGGCCTATGTCGCCTCCGCCTGCTTCGGTCTGTTCCACTGGCTCAAAAAAGGAAAATATATAAGTTGATCCGTTATGAACCTCATCCGTAAATCCGCCATCCTGGCCGCGGCCCTTTTTGTGGCGCTGGCCGCCTCAGCCGAGGGAATCGTCTACCACAACGCCTCGGAGTTCCCGCTTTTCGGAAAATGCATCGACTCCACTTCGGCCCGTTACGAAAGATTCCCGGCCGCCTTCGAGAAAATTTCCCGCAAGACCCTCTGGGACCTCTCCAGAAACTCGGCCGGCCTGTACCTGCGTTTCCGCACGAATTCGACCTGCGTGGTGGCGAAGTGGAAATCCACATCGCCTTCTCAGTATATGCCGCACATGACCGACGCGGGTGACAACGGCCTCGACCTCTACATCCTTACCGAGAAAGACGGCTGGCGTTTCGCCGGCAGCGGTTTCGAGTGGCACGGCAGGGGCAAGGAAGTGAAGACGAAGACCCTGATTTCGAACATGAAGCCTCAGATGAGGGAGTACATCCTCTATCTGTCGTTGTACAACGGAATCACCGACCTTGAGATCGGTGTGGATGACGGCTCTGTCATCGAAGGCCCTGCCGTGGACAGCCCTGAATCCGGCAATCCTGTCGTGATGTACGGCTCGAGCATCCTCCAGGGATGCAGCGCTTCCCGTCCGGGAATGGTCTTCACCTCGATCATCGAAAGGAAACTCGACCGCGAGGTCATCAACCTCGGTTTCAGCGGGAACGCCTTGCTGGACCTTGAGGTCGCTGAATATATGACCCGGGTGGAGAACCCGTCGCTGTTCGTGCTGGATTATGTGCCTAACGCTTCCGTGAAGCAGATCGAGGAGACCGGGGAGAAGTTCTTCAGGATTCTCCGCGACGCCCATCCCGGCGTGCCGGTGGTCTTCATCGAGGATCCGACCTACCCTCATTCCAGATTCGACGAGAGGATGCGGGCCGAAATCGAGTCCAAGAACGTCGCCCAGAAGGCTTTGTTCCAGAAGTTGAAGAAGGCAGGGGAGAAGAAGATCTACTATGTGTCCACCGACGGGCTGATCGGCGATGACGGAGAGGCCACCGTGGACGGCATCCATTTCACGGATCTCGGTATGGTCAGGTACACTGAGAAAGTCCTGCCTGTCATCCGGAAGGCCCTGAAGGCATCCGGAAGGTAAGAAAAATGGTAAGAATCCATGATACTGATTGTTGAAAGCGGAGCCACCAAGACCGACTGGTGCGCGGTGGCCCGGGAAAAAGAACCGGTGAAGGTCAGCACCGCCGGGATGAACCTTGCGACGATGCGGCCAGAGGCCATAGAAGCGATTGTCGGCGAGGCTCTTGAGGCTTTCGACGGGCTGGAAACGGTCGCCGAGGTGCATTTCTATGCCGCCGGCCTGATCGCTGACGGCGGAAGCGATGTCCCGGAACAGGCCAAGGCTCTTGACGGAATATTCAGAAACCGCTTTCCGGGGGCGCGGATAGAATATGCGTCCGACCTCCTGGCGGCGGCGAGAGCTGTCTGCGGCCACAGACCCGGGATCGCTGCGATTCTCGGCACCGGCTCCAACAGCTGCTATTTCGACGGCGGCAGAGTCGTCAGGAACGTGCGTTCGGCCGGCTTCATCCTCGGCGACGAGGGCGGCGGGGCGAAACTCGGTTCGCTCTTTATGGCTGACTTCCTCAAAGGCCTTGTGCCTGAGCCTGTCAGCGGCGAGTTCGCGGCCGCTTTCACAGTCGACTACGCCACCGTGGTGCGCAACGTCTACCGCGGCGAGGCCCCGTCGAAGTACCTCGGTTCCTTCGCCCCCTGGATTCTGGAGCGTTATGATTCCAGTGAATATGTCAGAGGCCTTGTCGAGCGGAATTTCCGGGATTTCATCGAGCGTAGCCTGATGCGGTACGGGGTCAAGGACTGCCCTGTCGGGGTGGTCGGAGGCTTCGGCTTCGCCTGCCGGAAGATACTTGAGAAGGTGGCGGCCACCTACGGCATCACTTTCTCCGCGGTCTTGGCCACGCCTCTGGAAGGCCTTGTGAAGTATCATCTCGACTCTGGATATTCACAGAACAGCTGAGCCGGCATATTCAATAATAACTCAACTTTCGCAAGTGGCAAAAATGCCTGTGATAAAATACCTTATCCCACGTTCGGAGAGCATTGCCCGTGAAAAATCATTTTACGTTACCCTCTCCCTAAATCCCTCCCCTCGGGGGAGGGACTTGCTCCGTC
>CAVJKE010000047.1:0-9722 GCA_963649695.1 bacterium | reverse complement strand
ACCCACGACCCCGAGATTACAAATCACGTGCTCTGGCCAACTGAGCTACATCGGCGGTATTTCAATGAATCTCCCTTTCACAAAGGGATTGCAAAGGTAGGCATTAAAATGGATTTTCCAAAACTTTTTCAATTATTTTTGGAATTCTTTGACAATCTCTGAATATATCCGCTCTGCGCTGAGTCCGCAGCTGTCCCTCTGGCGGTCGACCGGAGCTTGTTTTATGAAGCGGTCAGGCAGGCCCAGACCCTTCACGGCTACACCGGGATGACGTGAGGCTGCATATTCACAGACCTCGCTGTAGAGGCCGCCTTTGAGCGCTCCGTCCTCGAGGGTCAGGATGCGGCCGAAGCCCATCGCTTCTTCGAGGAGCGCCTCGTCGAACGGTTTGAGGAAGCGGACGTTGTACACCGCCGGGTTCTTCCCCGTCTCCCGTCTTATCATTTCCGCGGCCTCAAGGGCACGGTTGACGACGGGACCCGCCGCCAGCACGGCCACCCTTTCCCCGTCCAGAAGTCTCTCGCCTTTGCCCGGCTCGACCGGCGTGGGAGCGGCGTCTCTCCAGTCGACACCCTCTCCCGTTCCGCGCGGGTACCTTATTATTAGAGGCCCGTCTTTCAGGTCTATTCCTGAATATAGAAGCCGCTTCAGTTCGGTCTCGTCTTTCGGGGCGGCGATGATGACATTTGGGATGCAGCGCAGCGCCGCCAGGTCGAAGGCCCCGTGGTGCGTGGCCCCGTCCTCGCCGACCAGTCCGGCCCTGTCGAGGCAGAGGACTACGTTAAGGTGCTGCAGCGCTATGTCGTGGATGATCTCGTCGTAGGCTCTCTGGGCGAAGGACGAGTAGATCACGCAGTAGGGTTTCATCCCTCCGGCAGCCAGTCCGGCGGCGAAGGTGGCGGCGTGCTCCTCGGCGATCCCGACATCGAAGAACCTGTCGGGGAAGCGGGCGGCGAACTCGGCCATACCGCTGCCTGTGGCCATTGCCGGAGTGATCCCGACCACTTTCGGGTCTTTCTCAGCAAGCTCCACGAGAACCTTCCCGAAGACATCCTGGTAGCGGTCGGCCTTGTAGTTCCTTGCCGGGCGTGTACCGGTCTCCGGATCGAACCTGCCCGGGGCGTGCCAGATCGTCGGGTCGGCCTCCGCGGGGGCGTAGCCTTTGCCTTTGACCGTGAAGGTGTGCAGAAGTTTCGGACCTTTGATGTCCTTGAGCCGACGGAGAGTCTCCACGACCTTCGTGATGTCATTGCCATCGATTGGACCGAAGTACCTGAAACCGAAGGCTTCGAACAGGTCTCCGCCCGAGCCGGTGACCAGTCCGGACTTCGCTTTGCGGACGGTTCTCTGGATCCAGGCCCTGAGGCGTCCGGCCCCGAGCCTGTCCCAGATGTGTGTCTTGATCCGGTTGTAGGCCGGATCCGTGGTCAGTTTCAGAAGGTAGGAATGCAGAGCCCCTCTGTTGCCGTCGATGGCCATCTCGTTGTCATTCAGCACCACAAGCAAGTCGGTGTCCTCCTCGCCGGCGTTGTTGAGCCCTTCGAGGGCGAGTCCGCCAGTCATCGCTCCGTCCCCGATCAGCGCCACGACCTTCTCACCCGAACCGCTCAGCCTGGCGGCTTCCGCCATGCCCAGGGCCGCCGAGACGGAAGTGGAGGCGTGTCCTGCTCCGAAAGCGTCATACTCGCTTTCGTCCCTGTTCGGGAAGCCGCTGATCCCGTCCTCCATCCTGTTCTTTTTGAACGCTTCCCGCCGGCCGGTCAGAATCTTGTGGGCGTAGGCCTGGTGGCCGACGTCGAACACGATCTTGTCCTTGGGAGTGTCGAACACATAGTGCAGGCCGACGATGAGTTCCACCGCCCCGAGGCTTGAAGCCAGGTGGCCGGGGTTCTGTGAGCAGCACTTCACGATGTAGTCCCGGATCTCCTTGCAGAGGGGAGCGAGTTCCTTTATGTCCAATCTCCTGAGGTCCTCGGGAGAATTTATATTTTCCAAAATCATAATTGCGAATTTACGACTTTTCTGACAATTTTGTATATTCGCACCTTGATTGAATATTTTTCTAAAATTTTAGAATATTAATTAAAAAACATAGCGTAATGGCTGAGAAATTACAAAAACTGATGAATGATTCGCCGGCCGCGAGGTGGACCGTTCTGGCTCTCGTGGCCCTGATGATGTTCTTCGCGTACATGTTCGTGGACGTGATGTCCCCTCTTAAATCCTTGGTCGAGAGCGATCTGGGCTGGAACAGCGGTGTTTTCGGAAAGTATGCCGCCTCGGAGTACATCCTCAATGTCTGCGGTTTCCTGATCATAGCGGGCGTCATCCTTGACAAACTTGGAGTCCGCTTCTCGGGTGTCCTTTCCGCAGGTCTTATGGTTCTCGGAGCCGGAATAAAGTTCATCGGCATCAGCGATTGGTTCCAGGCGACTTCGTTCGCCCAGTGGCTCGGCAGCTGGTGGGTCGAGATGCCTGCGAGCGCCAAGATGGCCTCCCTCGGTTTCATGATCTTCGGCTGCGGCTGCGAGATGGAAGGCACGAATGTCTCCAAGATTCTCGCCAAGTGGTTCAAGGGCAAGGAGATGGCTTTGGCTATGGGTCTTGAGATGGCCATCGCCCGTCTCGGCGTGTTCGCTGTGATGTGGATCGCCCCTCTCATCTCCGCCAAGTTCGACAACACCGTGGTCGCTCCTCTGGGATTCTGCGGAGCCCTGCTTGTGATAGGCCTCATCAACTTCATCATCTTCGGCGTGATGGACAGGAAGTTCGACAACCAGCTTGTGGAGGCCGGACTTGCCACCGAGGAGAAATCCCCGGAGGACGAGTTCCACATGAGCGACCTCGGCGCCATCTTCAAGAGCAAGATGTTCTGGATCGTGGCCCTGCTCTGCGTCCTTTACTACAGCGCCATCTTCCCGTTCCAGAGGTACGCTCCTAACTTCCTGGAGGAGACCCTCGGCATCGACGCGGCTTCAGCCGCACAGCTTTTCAGCTGCTTCCCTATCCTGGCTATGATCCTCACGCCGTTTTTGGGCTTCTTCCTCGACCGCGTGGGCAAGGGCGCCACTATGCTTATGGCCGGCGCGGTCATCATGATCGTCTGCCACTTGAGCTTCGCCTTCCTGCTGCCTATGTTCCCGAGCAAGGGTTTCGCCCTGATACTTATCGTAAGCCTGGGTGTAAGCTTCTCGCTGGTCCCTGCGGCCCTCTGGCCTTCAGTTCCTAAGATCATCGACGAGAAGATTCTCGGCTCGGCCTACTGCCTCATCTTCTGGGTCCAGAACATCGGCCTCTGCCTCGTTCCTATGCTCATCGGTTCGCTTCGCCAGTCCACAGGCGGCTACACCGTGCCGATGATCGTGTTCTCAAGCTTCGGAGTGCTGGCGTTCATCTTCAGCGTCTACCTTAAGAAGGAAGACCGCGCCAAAGGCTACGGCCTCGAACTTCCGAACATCCAGAAGTAAATGTCTGAATATTTACGGAAATATTCCTGCTGGGTGGCGCTGGCGTGTCTGGTGGTGCCGATGTTCGCATCGTACTACTTCGACGACATGTTCTCCACCCTCTCACACCTCTTCGAGAATCCGTCGATGCTCCAGCTTGGCTGGAACTCGGCGGATTACGGC
Source organism: bacterium (assembly GCA_963649695.1). Taxonomy (GTDB): domain Bacteria; phylum Bacteroidota; class Bacteroidia; order Bacteroidales; family UBA932; genus Cryptobacteroides. Next base: position 6,093 of record CAVJKE010000047.1, on the reverse strand, counting down.
CTCTACACCAGCGGCTACTCGGTCCTGTGCGTGTTCGGCGGCCTCGTGGTCTGCGGAATCCTTCTGGACAAGTGGGGCGTGCGGATCACCGGCTCGATCTTCGTCACTATGATGGCGGCGGGAGCTGGCCTGGTGGCGTTCGCCATCACCTCCGGCCTGTCTCCGAAGACCTCTCTGGCCATAGCCTACACAGGATGCATGTTCTTCGGCCTCGGCAGCGAGATCGCCGGCGTGGCCGTCACCCGGTCCATAGCCAAGTGGTTCAAGGACGGGAATATGGCCTTCGCCATGGGTCTGCAGCTGGCAATCGCCAGACTTGGCACGGCCTTCGCCCTCGTCATATCCCCTTGCCTGGTGGCCCAGAAAGCTGCTGGCCAGACATATTCATTGATGGAGACCGCCCGCCCGGCCTTCCTCGGTTTGGGCCTGATGGCGGCGGGACTGGTCCTCTGGGCGGTCTTCGTGGCTATGGACGCCCGTTTTGACAGGCAGAAAGGCCTCAAGGACTCCCGGGAGACGGCGCAGGAGGACCAATTCCGTTTCTCCGATGTGCTTGAACTGCTGAAAAACAAGAGGTTCATCGCCATAGCGCTGCTCTGTGTATTCTTCTACAGCAGCGTCATCTCGTTCAAGAAATTCGCCACCGCAATCCTCATCCCGCGGTTCGACGTGCCGGTGGAGGCGGCCAGCTGGATGGTCTCTATGCTGCCTTTCGCGACGGTCATCTTCGCCCCTCTCTTCGGAATCCTTGTGGACAAGATCGGCCACGGGACCCGCTGGATGCTTGTGGGGGCCGTCCTGGCGCTCATCGCCCACCTCTCCCTCGCCTTCGCCCCTTCCGGAGTGCCGTTCTACGGCTACCTCAGCATGGTGTTCCTCGGTTTCGGCTATTCCCTCGTTCCTGCGGCGATGTGGCCCGCTGTGACAAGGATCGTCCCTGAAAAAGTGCTTGGCACCGCATATTCATTAATATACTGGGTGCAGAATCTGGGGCTGATGACGTTCAAGATGCTCGCCGGTGACATCCTTGCAGGCGGTCAGCCAGGCAGCGGCGCGGTGCGGGTCGAACTGATGTTCGTCGGAGTCTGCATGGCAGCGCTGGTCCTCGCTTTCTCTCTTGACCGGCATTCTGGCGCTGCCGAGTGATCCCTTCCTGGCTTCTTGCCCGGCCGGGGCGTTTGCATTGACCGGGAAAATCACTATATTTGACAATTCGAGCCGGCCCGGAGGACGGGCGGCTTGAACGGAGAGGCCGAAAACGGTCTCCAAGGAGGTGAAATGGATTTTGACCTGTTTTTGAAAATGCTGGAAATCCGGTCGACTTCCGGCGAAGAAAGACACTTGGCAGAGTTCCTGAAGGAGCGTCTGCCGTTCGGTGGCTGCCCGGTTCTCTGCGACGAAGTGGGGGACGGGACGCTCAACCTGCTCTTCGACTGGTCAGGCACCGGAACACCATCCTTCGTGTTCTGCTCCCATATGGACACTGTACCTCCGTACATCCCGCCCACCGTGGTAGATGTCAGGAAAGGTGATGTCCTGCCGGACGGCCGCGTGGCCCAGGTGGATGACACGATGGTGCAAGGACGCGGAAGCTGCGACGCCAAAGGCCAGATCTTCGCGATGTACACAGCCTGCAGTCAGCTTTACGAAGAAGGTTTCCGCGATTTCGGCCTCCTGCTGCTTTCGGGCGAGGAGACTGGTTCCTTCGGGGCGAAAGCCTTCACAAAGGCCCATCCTGCAGGGCGATGGCGGTTCGTGCTTGTGGGCGAGCCTACGGACAACTGCCTTGTCTCGGCCAGCAAGGGTACGAAAGCCTTCGAGGTCACCGTCACCGGGAAGGCCTGCCATTCGGGTTATCCGGAGCGGGGCGAGAGCGCGGTGGAGCGTTTCGTGGACTTTATGGATGCCCTGCGCCTGGTCAAATTTCCTGAGGACCCGGTTCTCGGCCCCACCACCTACAATGTGGGCAGACTGGTCAGCGACAACCCGCAGAATGTCCTAAGCCCCGAACTGCGCTTCAGGCTCTACTTCCGAACCACCTTCGCCACGGATGCCCTGGTGGAGGACATCCTTTCAGGAATATGCGGCCGCGGTCTGTCGTTCAAGGCTTTCGGCGGCGACGAGCCGCTCCACTACTGCCACCAGGTGAAGGGCATACCTTCGAAGACGGCGGCTTTCGGAAGCGACGCGCCGAGGCTCACCGGTTTTCCTGAGAAAGCCATCTGCGGCCCGGGTTCGATCCTTACAGCCCACACGGACAATGAATATGTCCTGCGCTCGCAGCTTGAGGAGGCGGTGCGCCAGGATGTCATGATTTACAAAGAATATAACGAACAAAACAAGTAGAATATGATTGTGATGAAATTCGGCGGCACGTCCGTCCAGAACGAGGATGCTATCGGGAGAGTCATCTCCATAGTGTCCGGCAGGCTGCAGGAGAGACCTCTCGTAGTTGTCTCCGCCCTTGCGAAAGTGACAAGACTTCTGTGTTCTTTGGCCGAGGAGGCCGAGGCGCAGCACGAAGAGAACGTGAAAGGGCTTCTCGCCCAGTTGCGGGAGAGGCATTTCGCTCTTGCCAAGCGCCTTCTGGCCGACAAACCCAACCTCCTCGAGAACGCTGTCGAGGCTGTGGAGAACCTGATCAGCGGACTTGAGACCTTTGTGGGCGGTGTCTGCCAGATCGGAGAACTTTCTCCTCGCAGCGAGGCCAGGATCATCTCCACCGGCGAGCTGCTCTCGTCCACGATCATAGGCTACGCTTTCAACGCCAACGGCATCTCCTGCCAGTGGGTCGATGCAAGAAGGATGATCGTCACAGACGACAACTATCTTAACGCTCGTCCTGACCTTGAGGCCACCGAATCCAATGTAAAGAGGATCATCGGTATGGAATCCAAGGGTGTCGACCTTGTCATCACCCAGGGCTTCGTGGCTTCGACCGAGTCCGGGGCCACTTCGGTTCTCGGTTTCGAGGGGTCAGACTATTCGGCTGCCATCTTCGGAATGGCTCTCGGAGCGGCCAGGGTCGAGATCTGGACCGATGTGGACGGTGTGCGTACGGCTGACCCGAGGGTCGTGCCTGACACGAAGAAAATCGATGTGGTCTCCTACGAGGAGGCCGCCGAGATGGCCGTGATGGGAGCCAGGGTCCTCCATCCGCTGACCATCGAACCAGCGAGGAAGAAGAACATCCCGATCAGGGTGCTGAATTCGCAGAATCCTTCCTGCGAAGGTACTCTTGTGGTCAGGGGCGACGAGGCTCCTGACGGGCCTAAGTCAGTGGCTTTCAGAGAGGATATCCTCTTCGTAAGGATCACATCATCCAAACTGGAAGGTGTCACAAGCATGCTCGGAAAGGTTTTCGCTCCTCTTTACAGGGAGCGCGTGCCGGTCGTTCTCGCCAAGGCGACCGAATCAGAGGTCGACCTCGTGATTCCGGAAGAGACCGAGGGACTGCGCGAGGCCTTGCCTGAGATAGAGAAATGGGCGGAGGTCACTATGTACCGCGACAAGTCTTTCGTCTCCGTCATCGGCCGCAACATAGTCGGCTTCGAGGGTCTTGGCGACAAGGTCATCAGCGTCTCCGGCAAGGTCCATCTCGCCAATGTGAGCGCCAACATGATGAGCGAGAGTTTCGTGATCGACCGCGACAGGCTGCAGGTGACTCTTGAAAGTCTGCACAACTATATATTCGGGGAAAATGCTTAAAGTGATCATCAGCGGCTACGGCCGTATGGGACATAATGTCGAGGAGGTCCTCAAGGCCAGGGGCATAGAGTGCGCCGGGACGAGCGAGGACATCACCTCGGTGGACAAGGCTCTGGCGGCGGAGTGCGTCTGCATCGACTTCACCACGCCGGACGCTTTCCGCGCCAACTACAGGTTCATCGCTTCTTCGTTCAAGGCCGCCGTGGTCGGCACCACCGGCTGGAACGACATCAAGGACGAGGTAGTGGCCTTCTTCGAGGCCCAGGGTACTCCGATGATCTACTCGTCCAATTATTCGGTGGGCGTGAATGTCCTTTCCGCCGCCGTCGAGGTGGTCTCGAAGTTTCTCGGCAAGGCCGGAGGCTACTCTCCTTACATAGTCGAGAAGCATCATATTCACAAACTCGACGCTCCTTCCGGGACCGCGAAATCCCTTGCGGCCGTGGTCGAGGGGGAGATGGGCGTGAAGCCTGAGGTGGCTTCCGTCCGCGTCGGCGAGCTTGCAGGGATCCACACCGTCGGCTTCGAGGGGTGCAATGACCGCATCACCATCGAGCACGAGGCGTTCTCCCGCAAGGGCTTCGCCGAGGGTGCGGTTGTCGCCGCCCAGATGACCGAAGGCCTCACCGGCGTACACGAATTCAAGGAATTGTTTTTCAAGGAATAATAAAGGTAAAGGAACTTATGCTACTGAAGGGATGTGGAACGGCTCTCGTCACCCCGTTCAAGGACGGCAAGGTGGATTACGAGACCTACGGAAAGCTGGTGGCCAGGCAGGTTGAGGCCGGGATTCATTTTCTGGTGCCGCTCGGCACGACGGCGGAGACTCCGTGCCTGGAGAACGAGGAGAAATGCGAGATCCTCAAACTGACCAGGCGGCTCTGTCCGGACAGACCGGTGGTCGCTGGAGTCGGAACCAACTCTCCTGCGGCCACGATCCGCAACATCCGCCTTCTCGAGCCCTACGGGCCGGACGCCTTCCTCGTGGTCGTGCCTTTCTACAACAAGCCGACCCAGGCCGGGATCTATGAATATTTCAAAGCGGTAGCCTCGGCCACCTCGAAGCCTGTCATCGCCTACAATGTGCCGGGCCGCACAGGAGTGAATATGTTGGCCGAGACCACTCTCAAGGTGGCCTCGATCCCCAATGTGGTGGCGGTCAAGGAGGCTTCCGGCGACCTTGCCCAGATCGGCAGGGTCATCGCCGGCCGTCCGGAGGGTTTCAGCGTCCTTAGCGGCAACGATGACCAGACTCTGGATGTGGTACGCTCCGGCGGAGACGGAGTGATCAGCGTGGTCTCCAACATCGCTCCGGAACTGATGGTCAAACTTCTGGACCTGGCTCTCGCTGGAAAGTCGGCGGAGGCCGAAGCCTTGAACGAGCGGCTTTTCCCGCTGTTCAAAGCCTGCTTCGTCGAGAGCAATCCTATTCCGGTGAAGGCCGGACTCTCCCTTATGGGACTTTGCGGCGACGGGATGCGTCTGCCATTGACCACAGCCTCGGAAGCCACGAAAGAACTGATGAAAAAAATCATTGATGATTTAGGAATATTATAATGGAGTTCAATGAGTTATGCCGCCGTCTCGAGACCGGCGAGGTCAGGGTGGCGGAAAAGACGGACGGACATTGGAAAGTCAATGTCTGGGTCAAGGAAGTGATTCTCGAAGGGTTCAGAGACGGAAAGATGAAGGATCTGAGCGGGTCGGGATATTCATTCTTCGACAAGGACACCCTGCCTTTGCACCGCTTCTCTCTTGAGGACAGGGTCCGCATCGTGCCGGGCGGCAGCAGCGTCCGCTGCGGGTCCTATCTCGCTCCGTCGGTGATAATGATGCCGCCGTCCTATGTCAACATCGGCGCTTATGTCGACGAGGGTACGATGATTGACTCCCACGCCCTTGTGGGGTCCTGCGCCCAGATCGGGAAGCACGTCCATCTTTCAGCCGCGTCCCAGATCGGGGGTGTGCTGGAGCCGTCGGGAGCGCTGCCGGTGATTGTCGAGGACAACGCCTTCATCGGGGGGAACTGCGGAATCTACGAGGGTACGATCGTGGGCGAGGGTGCGGTTCTCGGTTCAGGTGTCATTCTGACCAAGGGCACCGCCATCTATGATGCCACGACAGGAGAGTTCGTCCCGAAAACCGCTGAAGGCCAGACCGTTGTCCCTGCGGGTGCTGTCGTGGTGGCGGGTAGCAGACCGATGACAAAAGGTCCCGGAGCGGCGGCCGGAATCCAGCTTTACACTCCGGTCATCGTGAAGTACAGGGACGGCAAGACCGACGCTTCCGTCGAACTCGAGACGCTGCTCCGTTAGGGAGGAATTTATTATGTGCGAAACACCTTATTTCCCGTCACGATAGTGACGGAGCAAGTCCCTCCCCCGA
>CAVJKE010000046.1:0-9795 GCA_963649695.1 bacterium | reverse complement strand
GGAAGCCCTCAGACGGGAGTGCCGTGCGCGAAACGGGCCTTCTGACGCACGGGAGACCTACTCCTGTGAGAGGGAGGTGATGATGCGGAGACGGCGGCCGACGGCCTTCCAGGAAGGCATCTTCTTGAAGGCCTTGCGGACAGGCTCGACATCATAGAGCAGGAAGACCAGAACGACGGCGCAGCCGATCAGACAGGTCCATCCGAAGAGCGTTTTGATGCCCGACATCAGAGGGGCGAGAGCGTCCAGCCTCGCCTGGACGGCAAGCCCGGTCGGATCGACCATCGCAGAGGCGGCCGGCACATAACGCATCCCGTAATCGGCGATGTAGTAACGCAAAGAATGGGCGTAGACAGCCGAGGCGATAGACTCGGCGAGACCGTTGCGCACGAAGCCGCAGATGGTGAGTCCCATGAAGAAATGCGCGAAAGTCATCCTCGCTTCCAGGTAGATTGTCAGCACGCTGAAGAACACCGAGTAGCCGAAGGTCCTGAGCGCGGTAGGCAGGTAGAACGCCTCTATGTTGGCGTCAGGAGAAATCTTGAAGTACATTATCAGGTGGTAGAACACCAGACAGAAAGCGCCAAGCGTCAGAAGCCTGGTATATTCCAGTTTCAGCACCTTGATCCAGAAGATCACGAAAAGGCAGCCGGTCACCACTCCTGCATATTCAACAAGAGAGAAATTGCTCATCGTCAGGGAGTTGTACCCAAGTACCGAGGTCAGGAACACGTTCTGCAGGGACTTTGACCCGGCGGAAAGGAACTCGCAGACCGCGAACAGCCCGAGCACAGGCAGCAGGCCCTTGTAGGTGAATGCCTTAGGCGAGATGAAAGGATGCCGGATATGGAACATCCTGAAAAGGCACATCGCCAGCGTGACAGGAAGCATCAGGCAGACGGAACGGAAAGTCGGACTGTCGAGCCAGTTGTAATGCTCGCCGTAGGTGCAGATCCAGATGGCCTCGAGCAGGGTCAGCGACCAGAGGACGCAGCCCAGCCAGTCCTGGCTGATGAAAGGGAGTTTCGGCATTATCCTGATGTTGCGGGTCAGAAGCCGGATGCAGAGCATCACGATAATCAGCATCCCGATCATGAACCAGTGCATCGCCTGCCAGCCGCCGAGGTAGTAGCAAAGATGGTTGGCCACCCAGGAGGACAGGCTCATGTCACCGATTACGATTATGTAGAGAAGCGGGAAGAAGAGGGTGAAATCCCTTCCCGGGGCCATCCACAGCTGGATGTTGGACATACACTCGAAAGTCCCGCAGAGCTTGAAGAAGCCGGCGATGAACGAGAGCACGCACAGCAGCGGAAGACTGTGGACGTACATGCAGAGGAAGTTGCAGACGGCGATGACGGCCGCGGCGTTGAAAAGCAGATGCCTGTTGGTGTACCTGAACTTCAGTCTGAACAGGAACGGGAACGGCATGCAGACTCCGACCACTCCACAGAGTCCCACCATAGTGATGTCCTCCCTCATGAACGAGGTGGCGCCCACCAGCTGGGTCATCTGGCCAAGATAAATACCTCCGCTGAGCTGGAAGACCACCGCGAAGAAGACGTAGATCCACGGCCGGACGCATTTCGGGACGAATTCCCGATACATCGGCATCGAGAATTCCATTGGAAGCGGACTCGGCATTAGTAGAGAACCTCCGTTTCCACGTTAAGTCCTGCGAGAAGAGCCTCGGAGGCCTCCTCGTCGATGTCAAGAAGTTCGATGCGCACAGGCACGCGCTGCTCCACCTTGACGAAGTTGCCGGTGGCGTTGTTGACCGGAGAGGACAACCAGGCCGAACCGGTGGCGGAAGAAAGGGCCTGCACCCTGCCGCGGAACTCCTTGCCAGGGATGGCGTCAGCCTTGATCTTCACCTCGTCGCCCACCTGGATGTGCTTGAGCTGCGTCTCGCGGTAGTCGGCGACCACCCAGACTCCGGCGTCATCCACGATGCGGGCGACCAGCTGCCCGGGCTGCACCAGCTGTCCTAAATGAATATCCTTGCGTCCGACCCGGCCGTCACACGGAGCGATGATCACGGTGTAGGAAAGGTTGAGCCTGGCGAGGTCCAGAGCCGATTTCGAGACTTCGACAAGAGCGGAACTCTGGCCCAGTCGGCCGGCCTGCTCCTTTCTGCCGAGATCCACGGAGTTACGCTGCTTGAGCACCTGCTCGTAGCGGGCCTTGGCAGTGCGGTATCTTGTCTCCACGGCATCGTACTGCTGCTGGGTGACAGCGTCCTTGGCGATCAGGGCCTTGTAGCGGGTGTAATCGTTCTCGGCGTTGCGGAGGTTCTCCTTGGCCTCCTCTATCCCTGAATCAAAGACGGTGACGTTGTTCTCGATGGTCTTCAGGCCCGCCGCGTCGGTCGATTTTCCGGACAGTGTCCTTTCGAGGTCGGACTCGGCCTGGGCCAGCCTGAGCCTGTACTCGGAGTCATCGATGATGACCAGCGTGTCCCCCTTGTGGACGCGGTCGTAGTCATTGAAGCGGATTTCCTTGATGAAACCCTGCACCCTTGTGTTGACCGGGACTATGTGGCGGTCGACACGCGCGTCGTCGGTGTACTCCACTTTGCCGAAATGAATGAAGCGGGAGCACACATAGGCGGCTCCGCAGAGCAGCACCACAATCACGATGACATTGTATATTCTTTTAAGAGTTTTCTTGTTTTCCATTTTTCGTATGATTTTTTCGTCTGATTTTCTATTTTTCCCGGCGGAGCCATGGCGCAAAGCCGGACATATTTCTGAATATTAAAGGATTCCGGCGGCGTAGGCGAGCCTGCACTGGCGGTAGCGAATCTCCGCCTCGGCGTCAGAGACTCCGATCTCGGCGCTCAGCTTCATATTGAAAGCGTCGAGCATGTCGGTGACGAGCGCCAGCTGCTCCATATAGCGGAAATAGACCCTGTCGTAGTTCTCCGTAGCCAGCTGAAGGCTTTTCTGACGGGTACGCAGTTCGGTGAATGCAAGCTGCCAGTCACTGTAGGCCTGCTTGACCTCCTCGCGCACATTCTGCCGGGCCACATCCACGGCCTCCTGGGCCTGACGGGCGGCGAGGTTAGCCTGACGGGCTTTGCCGCGGGATTTGTACAGAGAGCCGAAACTGTAGTTTATTCCCAGCCCTACGTACCAGATGTTGATGTTCTTGTTGATCGGAGGGATCTCGAACGTGATAGGGCCGTTCATGTTGTCGTGGGCGACCACGGCCACGCTCGGCAGCATCTCCCCTTTCACTATGGTGCGGCGGGCCTGGGCCTCGTCACTCGCCACCTGCGCCAGAGCGGAGGACGGAGCGGAGCGGTAAGCGGCCTCCTGCCAATCTGTTATCCCTGAATATTCATACTCCGCCGCATCGGGAAGCGACGGGGTCACAACCGTGCCATCAGGCAGGCCGAGCGATTCGCAGAGGCGGTAGTTCATCACATCCGCAGTCGAACGGAGACGGTCGAGTTCAAGTTTGAGGGTCTGGAGCTGAAGTTCATAGCGGGTCACGTCGTCGGCAAGGGCGAGTCCCTGCTGCCGGCGGGCCTCGATGTCGGAGATCAGTTTCTCGGTCAGGGAAATGTTCTCCTCATAGACCTTTATGCTGTTGCCGATCCTGTAGAGGTCAAGATACTGCCCTTCGGCCACGAGCCTGAGGCTCTGTCTTGTCTGGTCCAACTGGACATTGGATCTTTTGAGATTGAGGTCAGCCATCTCGACTCCGGCCTTCAGCACTCCGCCGGCGTAGACCACCTGGGTGGCGTCGATGGTGAAACCGTTGCCGAAATGAGGGGTCTCGGCCCTCGTGATGTTGGAGAAATCGCGGTCAGAAAGGAAAGCGTCCCCGTTGTAACTTACGCTCACGGACGCGTCCAGGTCCGGAAGCATCGCGTTCTTCGCCGTCCTCACCCCTTCCTCAGCGGCCTGGGTGGCGGTCCGGAGCATCTTCAGAGTGTTGTTTCCGGACTCTATCATCCCGAACACCTCTTCAAGTTTAAGAGCCAGGGAATCCTTGCCTGAAGTTCCGTCCGGCACTGCGACGGCCTTTTCTTCGTTCCGGGAAACCTCCTGCCCCGGCATCGGCGGCGCTGTCAGAAGCACAGCGGAAAGCGCCACGAACATTAATTTTCTTGTCATACCTGTTTAAAAATTCCGGATGCAAAGGTAGGTCGGAAAAGGAATTTGATTGTTGGACAAAACAAGCCAATAACGGGATTTTTCGGAACAAATGCGGCATTTCTGCACATAAATGACGATATTTGCGGGACAAAACGGAACAAATTATGGACAACGAAGTGATTTTCAGTTCCGAAGCGCATCTGTACACCTACCTTAAAAAGCTGGACAAGATCACCTCGGACGGGATAATGAAAGACGGAGCCATCCTGCTCTGCAGGATGGGTTCGGCCGTCATCCTGGTGAATTACAAGCCGTTCAAGATGCCGGCCGGCTCTGTGATGACTCTTTTCCCGGGAGACCTCGCCTCCACCGGCTTCAGGTCTGAAGACTTCTCGCTCGAGGCGCTGACCTTCTCTCCGTCGATCCTGAGGGAGGCCAGCCTCGACCTTGAGCAGACGGTCTACTCGTCTCTTCGGGAGGACAGGTGCCAGGGAGGCTCGCCTGTCGTCACCGAGATTGTCAGCAGCATATTCAGACTGCTTGAGGCTTACTTCAAGCAGCCGGACTGCGCCTGCCTCAACAAACTGGTGATGTGCCAACTGAAGGCCTTTTTCATAGGTTTCCACGACTACCTAGTCCGTTTCCCCGGACAGACTCCGACGGTGGACGGGTCGAAACGGCACCGGGCGCTCTTCGACCAGTTCATGAGGTCGATAGAGACCGACTACAAGAAGTCAAGGGATGTCCAGTACTACGCCAAGAAACTGAACATCTCGCCCAAGTACCTGAACATCATCTCAAAAAGCATCACGGGGCACAACGCCAAGTCGATCATCGACCACTACGTCATCCTGAAGCTGAAGATGGACCTCAGCGGCAGCGACACCTCCGTCAAGCAGCTGGTCTGGGACTACAGCTTCAGCGACTCGTCCTTCTTCACGCGCTATTTCAAGCAGCACACGGGCATCACTCCCCTCGCCTACCGGAAAGCCAACTACGCCGCAAAGTAGATCCCGCACCGCACAAAAAAAGGCAGACGGACCGCTCCGCCTGCCTTGACGCAATCATATTCAAGAAATCTACTTGATGAACTGCTCCCTGAGAGCCTCGAGCTTCGCGTCCGCGTCAGGGCCCTTCGCACCGAAATAGAACTTGATCTTCGGCTCGGTGCCGGAAGGACGGATCGAGACGATGTCGCCGGCCTCGTTGAAGAACTGAAGGACGTTCGACTTCTGAAGGCCCGTCTTCTCAGGCTCAAGATAGTCGATGACCTTGACGACCTTCGAGCCGACGATCTCAGCCGGCGGATTCTGCCTCAGGTCAGCCATTATCTGCTGGATCTCCTCGGCGCCGCTCTTGCCCTTGCGTACAAGAGAAACCAGCGACTCCTTTCTGTAACCATATTCAGAATAGATCCTCTGGAGCAGCCCGTAGAGGGTCAGTCCCTGCTCCGCCGCCCAGGCCGCGCATTCGGCCACCATCGAGCAGGCCACAGGAGCGTCCTTGTCGCGCACGAACTCGCCGACGTTGAAGCCGTAGCTTTCCTCGCCGCCGCAGATGAACTCGCCCTTGCCTTCCTCGCGGCGCACGATCTCCTCGATGTACTTGAAGCCGGTCAGCACATCGTAGCACTTCACGCCGAAGCTCCTGCCGATCTCGGCGATGAGTTCGCTCGTGACGATGGTCTTGGCGATGTACTTGGTCGGGTCGAGCTTGCCGAGTTCCTTCCAGCGGGTGAGGATGTAGTAGGTCAGGATGGAACCGGTCTGGTTGCCGTTCAGCTGAACCATCTTGCCTTTGTCGTCGCGTACGGCGATGCCCATACGGTCGGCGTCAGGGTCTGTGGCCATCACGATGTCGGCTCCCTTGCGGTCAGCCATCTCGAGAGCCATTTTCATCGCTGCAGGCTCCTCAGGGTTCGGGGAGACGACGGTCGGGAAGTCTCCGTCGCTGACATCCTGGTCAGGCACGTGGATGACGTTCTCGAAGCCGAGACGCTTCAGGCACTCCGGCACGATGCGCACTCCGCAGCCGTGCAGAGGGGTGTAGACGATCTTGAGGTCCTTGTGCTTAGCGCGGGCCTCAGGGCTGAGGGTCAGCGAGAGGATGTCCGTGATGTAGGCGTCGTCCATCTCCTTACCCATCAGTTCGACCTCGCCGCAATGCTCCTTCTTCTCGAACATCACCTGCGATGGATCGGTGATCTTGTTCACCTCGTCGATGATCTCCTGGTCGACCGGAGCGGTGATCTGCGCGCCGTCTGACCAGTAGACCTTGTAGCCGTTGTACTCCTTCGGGTTGTGCGAGGCGGTGACCATCACACCCGCGACAGCACCCTTCTTGCGGATTGAATAGCTCAGTTCCGGAGTCGGGCGGAGGTTGTCGAATATGAAGACATGCAGTCCGTTGGCGCTCAGGATGTCGGCTGTGATCTTGGCGAAAGCCTTAGAATTGTTGCGGCTGTCGTAGGAGATGCAGACGCGGATGTCGTCGCCGCTGACGTGCTTAAGAATATAGTTGGCCAGCCCCTGGGTCGCCATTCCGACGGTGTACTTGTTCATCCTGTTGGTTCCGACTCCCATGATGCCTCTCAGGCCTCCGGTGCCGAATTCAAGAGTCTTGTAGAAGGCGTCCTCGAAACCTGTGGGGTCGTTGTTCCTCAGTTCCAGCACCTTCATTTTTGTCTCGGGATCGAAATCCCCTTCAAGCCACTTTCTGGCGTTTTCGTTATAGTCCTGTGCCATAATATATTGAATTTTGATTTGCCTTCCGTTTGTTAAAGTCTACAAATTTAACAATGATTGGAACAAACTGGAAATCATAAATGGATTTTTTTAGTCAAATTTCCCTAATTTCGCGTCCGGAAGGCCCGGCGCGGTGACAGACAGAAAGAAATCATGAACGGTTTTGAGAAATTCATAGTCAGCAACGAGGACGCTGACACGGCAAAGCTGATGTTTTCGGTGCGGGAATGGCCCGCTCCGGAAGACCCGCTGCTGTCCGGCATCAACCCTAAAGACCTGGCCATAAACACAATAGAGGCAAGAAGGAAACTGCGGAAGAAACTTCCTCTCTGGCACGGACTCACAAGCCTCGTCTACCCGACCACCCTCTGCGCCGAGCAGTGCAGCTCCTCGGCCACCGCCGCCTGCAAAGCCGCCCTCGTCAGGAAAGTGATCTATGAATATTCCGGAACGCGGACCGGTAAAACGGCCGGTGAAACGTTGGTGGCCGACCTGACCGGAGGCCTCGGAGTGGACGCCTACGCCTTCAGCAAGGTCGCCGGCAGGGTGCTTTACAACGAGATGAACCCGGCCCTGGCCGCAGCCGCGAGGCACAATTTCGCCGCTCTCGGAGCCGGCAACATCACCGTCAGCAACCTCGAGACCTCCCCGGACACCCTTTCCGGAATTCTCGGCGGGGCCAGCCCCGATGTCATATTCCTTGACCCCGCGAGACGGGACAGCGCCGGGAAGAAGGTCTTTCTCCTCGAAGACTGCTCCCCTGACATTCTGGAACTGCTCCCCGGCCTTTTCACCGCAAGCCGCTTCGTCCTTCTGAAACTCTCCCCTATGGCAGACATAACAATGGCCGTCGAGAGGCTTGACAGAACCTACGAGAAATTCCTTGAGGAAACCTCCGGCGAGGGCTGGAACGGCCAATGGGTCAGAGAGGTACACGTCGTGGCGAGCGGAGGGGAATGCAAGGAGCTTCTCATCCTGCTTGACCGGGAATGGAAGGGAGGATATTCATTGACCTGCCGGGAGGAGGACAACTCGCTGACTTTCACGCCGGAGGAACTCGCCTGCGCCCAAGCCGCCTACCCGGACTCGACTTTCGCCAGGGTGATCTTCGAGCCGGGGAAATCGCTGACCAAAGCCGGAGTCTTCAATGCCGTCTGCAGCCGGTTCGGCCTTGTGAAACTGGCAAGGTTCACCCATCTCTACACCTTCGCCGACCCTCTGTCGGAGGAGGAGCTGGCAGAGCGCTGCGCCCCGCTCAAGAGTTTCGGCAAGATATTCATTATCAAAGAGATAGTTCCTCTGAGCAAGGCGAACCTCAAGGAAGTCGGCAGACGCTGGCCGCGGTGCGAGGTTTCCGCGAAGAACATTCCTCTGTCGAGCGATGAGCTGCGCGCCCGTCTTAAAGTCTCCTCCGGCGACGAGGTCCACATCTTCGGAGCGAGGATCGAGACACCTTGCGGCGAAGGCAACTACCTGATAGTCACCTCGAGAGCCTCGTTTTAGATTCACCCGTCCCGGACTCCGGACAGCCTCCGTAAAAACACTGCGACAGGCCCTGCGTGAAACGGCAAGGCCTCAGTAAAACACCGTTCCGCAGGTCCTGCCATCTTTGGCAAAACCTGCGGAACAGTCAGAATTCAATCCGGCAGCCTAGTCCTTCACGCTCTTGAGAGCCTCGCGGATCTTGGCCTCGATCTCGTCGCAGAGTTCAGGATTGTCGCGGAGCAGCTGCTTCGTGGCCTCGCGGCCCTGGGCGAGACGCTGGTCGCCGTAGCTGAACCAGGAACCGCTCTTGTTCACGATGCCGTACTCCACTCCGAGGTCCACGATCTCGCCGGCGTGGGAGATGCCCTCACCGAACACGATGTCGAACTCGGCCTTCTTGAAAGGAGGGGCCATCTTGTTCTTCACCACCTTGACGCGGGTGCGGTTGCCAAGAGCCTCCTCGCCGTCCTTGAGCTGGGTCGTCTTGCGCACGTCGATGCGGACGGAAGCGTAGAACTTCAGGGCGTTGCCGCCCGTCGTGGTCTCAGGGTTGCCGAACATCACACCGATCTTCTCGCGCAGCTGGTTGATGAATATGCAGCAGGTGTTCGTCTTGGCGATGTTGGCCGTCAGTTTCCTCAGAGCCTGGCTCATCAGCCTGGCCTGGAGGCCCACCTTGTTGTCACCCATCTCGCCCTCGATCTCCGCCTTAGGAGTCAGGGCGGCGACTGAGTCGACCACCACGATGTCGATCGCCCCCGACCTGATCAGGTTGTCGGCGATCTCGAGAGCCTGCTCACCGTTGTCAGGCTGCGAGATCAGCAAGGTCTCAAGGTTGACGCCCAGAGCCTTGGCGTAAGTCCTGTCAAAAGCGTGCTCGGCGTCGATCATCGCAGCGATGCCGCCCTGTTTCTGGGCCTCGGCTATCGCATGGATGGCGAGCGTCGTCTTTCCGCTGGATTCCGGACCGTAGATCTCAACGATCCTTCCGCGCGGATAGCCTCCGATCCCGAGAGCGTGGTCCAGCGCCACCGAACCGCTCGGAATGACCTGCACGTCCCATTGTGGCTGCTCTCCCAGCTTCATGATCGTCCCTTTCCCGTAATCTTTCTCAATCTTGTCGATCGTAGCCTGCAAGGCCTTGAGCTTCGCTGCTCCAAGGTCAGCGGCCTTTTCCTCTACCTCTTTTGCCATAATGTTGAGTTAATAAATAAAAGTTGTTTGTCTTTTGGGCGAAATGATGTCGCCTTTGACACAAAGATATTAAAACTTCCACTAATCTGACATTATTTTTGATTAATTTTGCGAGCTGACGAAAAACTTTATCGCTATGCGGGAAACGCTGCTTGGAAAGACGCCGGAAGAACTCAAGGCGATCGCTCTGGAAGCCGGACTGCCTGCCTTCACGGGCAAGCAGCTGGCCGGCTGGCTCTATGGCCGGAAGGTCAGAAGCTTCGACG
>CAVJKE010000045.1:0-9798 GCA_963649695.1 bacterium | reverse complement strand
TGCGATACCCTTCGAACGTGTGATAAGGTACTTCTGCCATATGCATTTAGTTACTTGCGAAAGTTGAAAAAGTGATTTAAGGCTTCGGGGCTTACGCTTCGAAGCTTTTTATTTTCCGCAGCCGGACGGACAGCGCTGGGAAAGGACTATGCCGACGACGGCGACCAGGACTCCGATCCACTGGAGCAGACAGAGATGCTCCCTGCCGATGATCTCTGCGACAAGGGCCGTGGAGATGCACATAGTGGCCAGGAACACGCTGGATTTGGCCACGCCGAGTTTCTTGATGGTCATCGCCCAGAGCGAGAACGCAAGGCTTGAGCAGAGCAGAGCCAGGCAGAGTATCGGCTTCATCACCTCCCAGGAAAGGAGTCTCGCATCGAAGTTCTCGATTCCCTTCGTGAAGAAGAACGGCAGGAAATAGACCGTGCCCAGCAGGAACTGGTACATCACGATGACCTGCGGCTTGTAGCCGTCGGAAAGCAGTTTGGTGAACGATGCGTGGCCCACTTCGGCGAACACCGCGATGGCCAGAAGAATCAGACCGAGGATGAAATTGTCCGGCGTGGCGCATTCTGAACTCTGCTTAAGCAGCACAAGGCAGATGCCGCCGAGGGTTATCGCTATGCCGAAGATGTTCAGCTTCGTGATGCGCTCCTTGAAGAAGAGGAAGCCGGCCGCGACCGAGAAGATCGGCACGGAGGCGATGATCATCGAACTGATGGTCGGAGACCCGGTCTCCTTGATGCCGTAAGTCTCACAAAGGAAGTAGATCAGCGGTTCAAAAAGGGCGAGCAGGGCGAACTTCCAGATGTCATGCTTTGCCATCCAGCGGAACTGCTTCGTCAGAACATTGAAAATCAAAAGAATAACACCTGCGATGAGGATTCTGATCGGCACGAAGTAGAAAATCGGCACATCGAGAGCGATCAGACGGTCGCTCCAGATGTAGGACATCCCCCAAAGTATTATCGCGAAGGCGGAGACAAGATAAATCACCACCTTGTTGTCACATACGCTTATCTTTCCGCTCATAAAACCATCGGTTATCTTACGATATTGCAAAGATAAGCAATTTTTTCTTACAAAACGGAAGAATATTCATTTATTCAGCAACATTTTTTTTGAAAGCGATGAGTCTCAGCACCTTTCAGCGCCGGCCGGCCTTTCCGGGAATTCCGGGCCTCAGCCCTTGAGGAGACGGAGGGAGATTCTCTTGCGGTCGAGATCCACATCAAGCACGCTCACGCTCACTTTCTGGTGGAGTTTCACCTTCTGACCCCGCATCTGGGACACGTGGACCAGACCGTTCTCGTGGATGCCTAAGTCCACGAAAGCTCCGAAGGCGGTCACATTCGTGACGATGCCTGGAAGTTCCATCCCCGGTTTAAGGTCATCGATCTCGTGGATGTCATCGGCGAAACTGAACTCCTGCACGCTCTGGCGAGGGTCGCGGCCAGGCTTGGCCAGTTCCTTCAGGATGTCGTTGATGGTCGGAAGGCCGAAATCGCCTTCGACATAGGACTCCGGCTTTATCCTGGCTATAAGTTCCTCATTGCCCACCAGTTCCTTAGTCGTGACTCCGAGATCGGCGGCCATCCTGTCCACGATGTGGTAGCATTCCGGATGCACGGCGGAGTTGTCAAGCGGGTTCTCTGCATCGTGGATCCTGAGGAAGCCGGCACACTGCTCGAAGGCCTTAGGGCCAAGTTTCGGGACTTCCCTGAGCTGCTTTCTCGAGGTGAACCCGCCGGCGGAGTCACGGTAGGCCACGATGTTCGAGGCGAGAGACGGGCCTATGCCCGAGACATAACTCAAAAGATAAGGGCTGGCCGTGTTCAGGTTGACACCGACGCTGTTCACGCAGATGACGACGGTGTTGTCCAGCTTCTCGCGGAGCAGATTCTGGTCGACATCGTGCTGGTACTGCCCCACACCGAGGGACTTAGGGTCGATCTTGACAAGCTCGGCCAGAGGATCCATCAGACGGCGGCCGATCGAGACGGCTCCCCTGACGGTCACGTCCTCATCGGGGAACTCCTTGCGGGCCACCTCGGAGGCGGAATAGATCGAAGCCCCGTCCTCGCTGACGGTGTAGACCTTGACATTCTCCGGGATGCCCACCCTCTTGATGAAATCCTCGGTCTCCCTCGAAGCCGTACCGTTGCCGATAGCGATGACCTCGACTCCATAGTCCTCGATCATCGAAGCAACCGCCATTATAGACTTCACCTTCTCATTCTGAGGAGGATGAGGGAATATTATCTCGTGGTGCAGCAGCCTTCCTCTCTCGTCGAGGCAGACGATCTTGCACCCGTTGCGGAAGCCGGGATCGATGGCCATCGTGCGTTTCTGGCCGACCGGCGGAGAAAGCAGGAGCTGGGTCAGGTTGTCGCCGAAGACAGCGACGGACTCCTTGTCAGCCTTCTCCTTGGCTTCCTTGAGGATCTCGTTTGTGATGGACGGCTCGAGAAGACGCTTGAACGCGTCGTCCACAGCCTCTCTTATCTGGCCGGCCAGCTTAGCTCCGGGATAGCGGTGCTCCTGGCAGAAGTCGTAGTAGATCTTGTTGCCGCATCTCTCAGGGTCGGCGTCCAGTCCCACGGACAGGAAACCTTCGTTCTGGGCACGGAGAATCGCCAGAAGATTGTGCGAAGGGATGCGCTGGAGCGGCATCGAGAAATTGAAATAGGTGCGGTACTTCGAAGCCTCGGCGTTGCCGGAGGCGGCCTTCGTCGCCTTGGACTCGATCCTTCTTGTCCTGAATATGTGCCTGAGGTTCTCCCGGACAGTGGCCGACTCGGAGAGCCGTTCGGCTATGATGTCCCTGGCCCCGGCGAGAGCGTCCTGCACGGAAGCGACCTTGTCACCGACATATTTTCCGGCCTCGGCCTCGGGATCGCCAACGGCCACGTTCCACATCTTGTCAGCCAGAGGCTCAAGGCCGTTCTCCCTGGCCACGGTGGCGCGGGTGCGGCGTTTCGGCCTGTAAGGCAGATAGATGTCCTCCAGTTCGCTGGAGACCACGCAGTTCTCTATCGAAGCCCTCAACTCGTCCGTAAGCTTGCCCTGTTCCTCGATCGTGGACAGAATGCCGGACTTGCGTTTCTCCATCTCCGTGAAGACATCGCTCCAATGCTTGATCTCGGCGACGGCCACGTCGTCAAGTCCACCGGTCTTCTCCTTACGGTAACGGCTTATGAACGGGATTGTTCCTCCTTCCTCGAAAAGATGGATGCAGTTCTCGACCTGCCAGTCTTTGACGCCCAGCGTACGGGCTATATGTTCTATGTAGATTGTTTTCATTCAAGTGTTTTTAATCTTGTGACAATCAACGGATTCCGCATTCAGTCCAGCCCCACCGTCAATCCTGCGAGACGACCTTCAGCTCGTCCCTGTAGACGGAGAATATCTTTGACTTCGAGACGAAGCCCACATAGGTCCTGTCCTCCCGCACCACCGGAAGGTTCCAGGCCGAGGTCACCTCAAATTTCCTCATCACGGAATCCATCTTCTCATCTTCGTAGACATATTCCTCGGCGCTCCGCATGAAGTTGAAAACGTGCAGGGTCTCATATTCATCGGTCCTGAACATGTCCTTGCGGATGCTTTCGAGGGAGACATAGCCCTGGAAGCGGTCCTTGGAGTCAAGCACAGGGAAAATGTTTCTTGTGGATTCGGAGACGACCTCGACGAGACGGCCCAGGGTGTCATCGATCTTCACCGTGGAGAAGTCGGTCTCAATCACGTCAGAGACCTTGAGAAGGGTCAGGACGGCCTGGTCGCTGTCGTGCGTGAGCAGTTCGCCCTTCTGGGCTATTCGCTTGGTGTAGATTGAATATTTCTCGACGATACGGGTCGTGCCGAAAGCTATGGTCGATGTCAGAATCAAAGGGAGGAACAATTCATAACCTCCTGATATCTCGGCGATAAGGAAGATAGCCGTCATCGGGGCCTGCATCACTCCGGCCATCAGTCCGGCCATTCCGACCAGCACGAAGTTCTGCTCGGGCACATAGGTAAGAGTGCCGCCGAGAAGCAGGTTCATCGTCCTCGCCACCACGAATCCGGCCACGGCGCCCACGAAAAGCGTAGGACCGAAAGTCCCGCCCACTCCCCCTCCGGCGTTGGTCAAGGTCATCGAGAAGACCTTGAGCAGGAGGATCAGCAGGAAGAAGACCGGCACCGACCACCGGCCGCCGGTCAGGAAAGCCAGCGGGGTCTGACCGTCGAGAGAGATCTCCCTGCCGTTGAGAAGGCCGCCGAGAGACTCGTAACCCTCGCCGTAGAGCGGAGGGAAAAGGAAGATCAGCACGCCCAGACCTACCGCGCACATAGCCCATTTCAGGTAGGTGTTCTTCATCTTGCCTATCTTGTCCTCGAGTTTCAGGGTCGTCCTTATGAAATAGATCGAGCAGACACCGCAGAAAAGGCCCAGGATGATGTAGAACGGGATGTTCTTCATCGCGAACGGGGTCAGGGTGCACTCGAACGGGGTCGAGTCCCCGAGGAAGGCGTAGGACATCACGGTGGCGGACACCGTGGCGAGAAGCAGCGGCATCATTGATGTCATCGAGATGTTGAACAGCAGGATCTCCAGCACGAAAAGCACACCCGCGAGAGGGGCCTTGAATATGCCGGAGACGGCGGCGGCCGCCCCGCAGCCCAGAAGTATGGTCATACTCCTGTAGGACAGGCCGAAATACTTGGCGAAATTGGAGCCGATGGCCGCTCCCGTGTAGACGATCGGGGCCTCCGCTCCGACCGATCCGCCGAATCCGATGGTCACGGAACTGGCCGCGATGGAAGACCACATGTTGTGGGGCTTGATCCTGGATTCGTGTCTGGAGACGGCCTGCAGGGCCTTCGTCACTCCGTGGCCGATGCTGTCCTTGATGACGAACTTGCAGAAGAGCATCGCCAGAAGCATTCCGACTCCCGGAAGGACAAGGTAGTACAAAGCTCCGTCAAGCACACCGCCGACGGCCTCGCCGAGTCCTTTCTGGATCAGGGCGATCAGGGTTTTCAGCAGCACGGCGGCAAGGCCGACCACGATTCCGACCAAAAGGCTGAGAATCAGCAGCTGGTTTCTCTCCGACAAGCGGGCTATGGGGTTGAACTTTGGCATATTCGTACAAATTTAGTTATTTTTGCGGATATGAAAAAGCTTATAGTGTCATTGGTTGCGTCCTTGTTGGTGGCCCTGCTCGGGATCATCGGACTCAACATATTCAAAAACGCAGGCCCGCGCGAAAGGGTCAAGGCCGAGAACGGCAGCAAGATAATCGTCGAAGAACTGAGCTTCTACAAGGGAAGCGACAAGATTTTCGGCAAAGTCTACAAGCCGGCCGACGAGAAAGGCAATTTCCCTGATTCGCTCGGAGCGAGGCCCGTCGTGGTCTTCTTCCACGACCCGATGAAGTCCTCCTACCCGGAGAGTTTCATCAAATCTCTTGTGCCTCAGGGCCTTGTAGGTTTCACGGCCGCCATCCACGGGAAAGAGAAAGAGGTTGAGTTCCTGGTTAAGAAAATCGGCAAGGAGAAGTTCGCCGACTCCGACCGGATCTACCTTGTCAGCGACACGGCCTGCTCAGAGGTCGTGGTCAAGGCCGCCGTCAAGCTGAAAGGAGCCGCCGCCGGACTTGTCCTGATCGAGCCGGAACTCAGTGAAAAGACAACTTCGGCTCTGGACAGGCTCAAGTACGAGACCCTGACCATAGACGCTTCGAAGAAAGCCTCGGCCAAGACGGAGACTCTTGACTATCTTGAACTTATGGGGGCGCTGAAATAATGGCGGAAACGAGGTTCGGAATCATCGGGACCGGCCGCATCAGCGACTGGGTCTTGAAAGGAGCCGTCCTTGACCCACGCTTCAAGGCGGCGGCCGTCTGTTCCAGGACACAGGAGAAAGGCGAGGCCTTCGCCAAGGCGCACGGCATAGGGAAGGTCTACACCGATGTCGTGAAGATGGCGGAAGACCCGGGCATAGACGCCATCTACATCGGCACGCCCAACGACACCCACCGCGACCTTGCCATCAAATGCCTTGAGCGCGGCAAACACGTCCTCTGCGAGAAGCCTCTAGCCTCCAACGCCAAGGAAGCCAGAGAGATGGCTGCCGCGGCGGAAGCTAACGGGGTGATGCTGATGGAGGCGATGATCTCCACCCTGAACCCTGATTTCAGAGCCGCGGCGCATATGCTGGCCGGCCTCGGGACTCCCCGCCACTACTTCGCCACCTTCTGCCAGTACTCCTCGAAATACGACCTTCTCAAACGGATAACCGCCGGAGAGGACAGTTCACCAGTACCGAGTTCCTTCAACCCGGACCGGTCCGGCGGCGCGCTGATGGATGTCGGCATCTACACCATCTACCCTATGGTCGCCCTCTTCGGAGCGCCGTCCTCCGTCAAAGCCAACGTCACCACCTGCAAGGTGCCGACCCCCGAAGGGCTGAAACCCATCGACATCCAGGGCAGCGTGCTTTTTGAATATCCAGGGATGGAAGCCGCTGTGGCATATTCAAAGATCGCCGACTCGGCTCTTCCGACGGAAATCGCCTGCGACGGAGGCATCATCTCGCTGGACCAGATCCACATAGCCCGCCGGTGCTGGATGACCCGGCGAGGCGCGCCCACTTCCGGCCGCACCACAGGCCCCGCCGCCGTGGACATCTCCGTCCCGGGCGACGCCGACGAGTACCTCTGCGAGTTCCGGGAATTCATCGACACGCTCGAGGCAGGAAGGCGCGGGTCTTCCGTCAACTCCCTCGCCACTTCCATCGCCGTGGCGGAGGTCATGGACGAGATAAGGCGGCAGGCAGAGATTGTCTTCCCCGCCGACGCCGGACGGCAGTAAGCGAAAGAGTCCGCCGGAAAATTTTCCGGCGGACTCTATTATATTCATTAAAAATCAACTACTTGTAAAGGAAGCGGCGGATGCTCATCTTCGGAGTCTTCTCGAACGGCTGGTCCACGATCTCTACTTTTGTGATCTGGCTGTAGTTCGGAAGCTGCTTGTTGGAGTTGATGCGGATGCGCTCAGGCAGGTCGGCGATGGCCTCCTGGTCGAGTCCAGCTTTCTTCATTCCCTCCTGGTCGAGGTAAACCAAGGCGACGAGGCGGGAAGAACGGTCCACGACGACGGACTCCTGTACGAAAGGCTGGTTGTTCACGACAGCCTCGACCTCCTCAGGATAGATGTTCTGTCCGTTGGCGGAAAGGATCATCGACTTGCTGCGGCCCTTTATGAAGAGGTTGTTGTCCTTGTCGAACAGACCGAGGTCGCCGGTGCGGAGGAAGCCGTCCTCGGTGAAGAGGTTGGCAGAGGCCTCAGGATTCTTGTAGTAGCCGATGCAGATGTTGTCGCCCTTGGCCTGGATCTCGCCGACGATGTGGAGAGGGTCGTCGGAATCGATCCTCACGACAGCGCAGTCCACAGGCTTGCCGCAGGAACCCGGCACGTATTTTCCGGCATTCTCATAGGCCAGAAGCGGAGCGGCCTCAGTCATGCCGTAGCCCACCGTGTAAGGCAGGTTGATCTTATTGAACCACTTCTCGACCTCAGGGTTGACAGCGGCCCCGCCCATGATGAACTCCTGGACCTCACCGCCGAAAGCGGTGATCATGCCCTCGCGGATCTTCTTGAAGACGATCTTGTTGACACCGGGGATCTTGGTCAGGAACTTGACCATAGGCTTGTCAAGCACAGGCTTCACCTTCGACTTGAAGATCTTCTCCATCACGAGCGGCACTGTGATCAGCTGGTAAGGTCTCACTTCCTGGAAAGCCTTCATCAGGGTGCTTGGAGTAGGAGTCTTGCCGAGCCAGTAAATCGACGTTCCGTTGCAGAGAGGGTAGATGAACTCGGTTACAAGGCCGTACATATGCGCCATAGGCAGCATGGAGATCATCCTGTACTTCTCAGATGTAGGACGGTGCACCTGGCTGTACTCGATGGTGGCGCAGAAGTTCCTGTAGGTCAGCATCACGCCCTTAGGGTTGCCCGTGGAACCGGAAGTGTAGTTGATGACAGCGAGGTCGTCCCAGTTGTCCACAGGATAGACCACGTCCTCAGGGCTGAAGCCGTCAGGATACTTTTCGGCGAAAGCCTTCTCGACGCTGTCCCAGGCCTCCTGCACGGAAGGGTCGTCGCAGTAGAGGAGCTGGAGCTTGTCCACATCCACGGCGAAACGCATCTCAGGCATCGCGGTCTGGTTCAGTTTCGCCCACTTGTCGCCGTTCGTCAGGAGGGCGACGCTGTCGGAGTGGGTCACAAGACGCTCCACGCTGTCCGGTGTGAAATCAGCGAGAATAGGAACGATGACCGCCTCGTAGGTGTTGACCGCCAGATAGGACATTCCCCAGCGGGCGCTGTTCTTCGCCCAAAGGCCGATATGGTCGCCCTTCTTGACTCCGACCTTCTGGAAGAAGATGTGGAGTTTCTCGATGTGCGTCGCCATCTGGGCGTAGGTGAACGACTCACCTCCCAGAGTGTTCAGGGCAGACTTGTCCCAGTACTTTCTTGTCGCGTTCTGAAGCCGTGATAAATAATGATCCATTTTCTATTTCAGTTTTTTGTTGCCAAAATTGTTATCAGCAAACAAAATTAAGTCAATCAGAATGATTCTTCAAAAGAATAAATATTATATTTGCAGAAATCGGTTATTTGTGGCGAAATTATGAAAAATACCCCTATTGTAGCGCTGATTTACGACTTCGACGGGACGCTTTCTCCCGGGAACATGCAGGAATTCGGGTTCATCCAGGCGGTCGGGAAGACACCCGAGGAGTTCTGGAGGATGAGCGACGGAATCGCCGTAGGCCAGGACGCCAGCAATGTCCTTTCGTACATGAAAATGATGTTCGACGAGGCGAAAAAGAACGGCATCCGGCTCCGGCGGGAGAGTTTCCGTGAGTTCGGCCGCCACATCGAACTCTTCGACGGGGTGAAGGAATGGTTCTCCCTGGTCAATGAATATGGAGCCTCAAGGGGTGTGGTCATAGAACACTACATCAACTCCTCCGGCCTCAAGGAGATCATCGAAGGCAGCCCGATCGCCAAGGAATTCAAGCATGTCTTCGCCAGCACGTTCATGTACGACGAAGCGGGCGAGGCCGAATGGCCGGGCATAGCGGTGGACTACACGGCCAAGACCCAGTACATATTCAAGATCAACAAGGGAATCTTCAACGCCCACGACAACAAGATGGTCAACGAGAGCGTGGCCGAGGACAAGAAGAGAATCCCCTACCCGCAGATGATCTACTTCGGCGACGGAGAGACCGACATCCCGTGCATGAAGATCGTGAAGATGTTCGGAGGCCACGCCGTGGCGGTGTACAATCCCGCCAGCCCCAAGAAAAAAGCCTTCGCCAAGACCCTGCAGCGGCAGGGCCGCGTCAATTTCACCGTCCCCGCCAACTACACCGAAGGCAGCAAGACCTACAAGGTCGTCTGCGCCATCATCGACAAGATCATCGCCGACTACCAGCTCAAACGCCTCGAGAAGTCCCGGTGAACCTCACTTTGGATTCCGGGAAGAACGTAGAGCCGTAGGGCAGCCCGTCTGGATTTTATGGTTGGTCGTACTATCCGCGGTATATTCTTTCCAGTTCCGCCTTGCTGAAGCGCTTGAATCTGGCCTGCCAGTAAGCGGACTTCTCCCCGTCGAACTCGCCCCGGTCAATCTCCGATTCCTTCCCGGCTTTGTGGAGGATGGTGTTGTTGCTGTCTCCCATATGCTCGGCCCAGGTCAGCTCGGCGAAAGGCGGATTATATTCCGAAGGGTAGAAAAAG
>CAVJKE010000044.1:0-9831 GCA_963649695.1 bacterium | reverse complement strand
CTCAGATGTCCGTCTTGGCAAGGTGGCGAAAGTCCCAGGAGTCCGTAAAGACACGGACCCGGACAGGTGACCTGCGCCACCTTTTCAAGACGACCATCGATTGTGGTCAAACAAGGGGGTTGATAAACAGACAGCTTTCCATAAAAAAAGTTTCAGTCAAGTCAACGCTTCTCTATTAAAACGGAAGCGCACCTCACAAATCAATATCCGTGCCAAGTGTCAAGAACATCAAGGACATTCCGAATTTTTCCGGTCACTTCGCCTCGACACCCTGCTCCACATCATCGGTAAGCACATACCAGATGACGGAGGACACGTCCTCATAGCCCATCCTGCGGTAGATGCCGGCATAATGACCGACCTGTCCGGCGTAGCCGGAATGTCTGTCACCGAACTTGTAGTCGATGACAGTGACACTGCCGTCACGCACAAGCACCCTGTCAGGGCGATAGACTTTGCCGTCAGTGTCGACCAGTTCGGTTTCATTGAATATGCCCTCTCCATCCTCCGGAAACCATTCAGGATGTTTCCCGACGGCCTCCGTAAGCATATTCAGATACTCTGCCTCGCGTCCCGCGTCAATGTCGCCGGCTTCGGAGGCACGTCTGACAGCTCCCGCAAGATCGGAAGGCATCTTGACCTCCGACAAGATTCCGTGAAGGACGGTTCCGTTGTAGACAGCCTCCTTCCTTGACTCATCGAGGAAGAAGTCCACCGCATCCGCGCTGAACTTAAGCCTGCCGCGCCTGCGGTCATCCTCCTTGGATTCCGCCCCGGATTCCGGTTCTGCCTCAGGATTCAGAGGGAAGGACGGATAGCCCGGGATCAACTCAGCGACGGCATCCTCTTCTTTGTCCTTTTTCTCCGCCTTCTTTTTCTCCGCCGCCACATAGTCATAAAGAGTTCCCTTCGAGAAAGCGACACGGCCGTCATCCTCTTTCAATGAATATCCGAAAGCCGCCCCTCTGGTGCGGAGATAGGAGTAAAGCACCTGCGAGAAATCGGTGAAACCATAGTCCGGAATGACGCCGGTCTCCTGAAGGCTCGCGAGGCAAGGCATACCTGCCACCGCCTCAAGACATTTCTTCGGCGGCATGGCGGCGATGACTGTCAAGCCCTTGACAGCCCTTGTCAGGGCGACATAGAGGGTGTTGATGTTGTCGATGTACTGGTACTGAGTCTCGGCGAAGCTCTCGCTCACGAACAGAGACTGCTCGTTCTTCGGCTGGCTGAGCGTCACGTGGTAGACTCCGTCAGCCACTCCCTCCAGTTCGGTGCCTTTCACATCAGGCCTGGCCCAGCGGCTGGTCCCGGTGCGGAACATCTCGACTCCCTCGGCATAAGGGAAGATCACGTGGTCGAACTCCAGACCCTTGGACTTGTGGATGGTCATGACCCTGACCGAATCCGGGTCGGACGGCGAACTGATCTTCGGGTCGGCGTCCTGCCAGGCCTTCAGGAAGCCGTCGAGGGCGTTGCCGCCCGTCGAGACATAATCCTGGACATAGTCCATAAACGACTGGATGTACTGGGTCTCGGAATCGAAAAGTTCCGGATTCCTGGCCTTCAGAAGGCGGAGTATACGCTCGCAGAGGTCCGGGAGGCTGATGTAGGAAATGTTTTTGACATCGATGCCCATCTCTCCGGCCAGATACGAACCGATGGAGTCATCCTCATTGCCGACCGATGATACGAGCGACACGGCCTGTCTCACGATGGCTGACGACTTAAGGCTCAGAGAATCGTCGGTTATGACGCTCACCCCGTTGTCCATCAGGTATCTGGCGACCTCGCCGCCCTGCTTGTTGGCACGGACCAGGACAGTGATCCTGCCGTATTTCGCCCCGGCCTCGTGGACGGCGCGCACGGAAGAAAGGACTTCGTCGAGAACCGATTCCTCGTCACAGAAAACAACCTCCACGCTTCCTTCGGCGGTGTCCTTGCTCTTGACGGACTGTTTCTCGTCGGAGTAGATGTCGGCCACCTTGTAGGCCGGGCCGCCGGCCGGCGGTTCTCCCAACATACCGTCGAGGACTTCGGGAGCATATTCAAAGAAGGAGTTGTTGAACTCGACGATGTTCTTCAGGCTGCGGTAGTTGCTGTCAAGAGGCTCCACCTCGCTCTGGGTGAATTCGTCCTGGACTTCCTTCGCCATCATCCTCCAGTCAGAGCCGCGCCAGCGGTAGATGCTCTGCTTCACGTCTCCGACAAGCAGATTCTCACGTCCCTGAGCGACGCTGTTGGCGATGAGAGGGCGGAAATTGTCCCACTGGATGCGCGATGTGTCCTGGAACTCGTCCAGCAGGAAATGTTCGAAGCGGACTCCGAGTTTCTCGTAGATGAACGGAGCGTCGGTGCCGTCGATTATGTCGCGCAGGATCACGTTCGAATCATCGAGGCTCAGCACGTTCTTCTCCTTCATCAGCTCGGCGAACTCGCGGTAGAGGTCGCCGGCGATGCCCATCTCGCCGAGTATCGTCTGGATCTTGCCTGCGGTCAGGTAAGCCTTGTACCTCGGCCCGGTGAGCAACGAGCAATATTTCTTCAGAAGGGGCATAAGAGTCCCTTCAAGATGGGCGTACTTCGGTTTGTCGGCCTTCTTGAACCAGCCGCCGAAGTCTTCCTGCTTGTTCAGGACAGCGTCCGTAGGATAGACGAGGCCGTCCTTCGGCTTGACTTCAGCCTCGGCATAGATAGACTTGAAACACGACCTTAAGAAATCCCCGGAACACAGGCCGGCCTCCCCCGCAGCCTTCACGAAAGCCCCGGCAGCCTCTCGGGCATCCTTCTCAAAGGCGGACATCAGCGCCGAAAGAGCTTTCTTGGTCTTGTCAAGATTGGCTTTTGAATATTCAGTCTTCTCGTCGACTCCGTACTTCTCGACGGCCTCGCGGTGCTGGTCTGACTTGAGGGTGAGGGCGACCTCCTTGAGTTTGTTCTCAAGATTGTACCTTTCGCCTTTCTCAAGGTCTTCCATAGCGAGCCTGGTCAGCCAGGAAAGCAGTTCCTTGTCGGCCGAGGTGAGCGAATCGAGCACCCTGTCCACGCTCTCCTTCACGAGGGAATCCTTGTCCAGTTCGACCTGGTAGGACGAGAACTGTCCGATCTCCCTGGAAAACGCCTTCAGAGTCTGCTGGAAGAAACGGTCGATCGTGCTGACCGCGAAAGCCCCGTAGTCGTGCAGGATGTCGCAGAGGACCGTGGCCGAACGCTTACGCAAAGACTCCTCCGAGCCGAAAAGCGGCAGAAAGTCCTCATAGTAAGGGGATTCCGCAGTCTTTGTCGACAGCACGTGCAATTCCTTCAGAATCCTGTTCTTCATCTCGTCCGTGGCCTTGTTGGTGAAAGTCACGGCAAGGATATGCCTGTAGGAGTACCTTTCCTCGTCGGTGAGAAGAAGCCTGATGTATGTCTTGGCCAGGTTGTAGGTCTTACCGGAACCGGCCGATGCCTTCATTATGCGTATCATCGTCCACAAATCATTCTAAAGTCACAATATTCACAGGTCGCCTTTTCCTCCGTCCTGCGGAACGGCACGTCAACCGAGGCGATTTCGGTCAGAAGGGAATGGAGTCTGTCCTCCGTCAGTTTCATGAATTCTCCGCTGACAGGGACTTCCTTCACCTGGTCGGTGAACAGGTTGGCCGGCGGGTAGATGACATTGACCAGCCTGCCTCCCGGGAATTCCTTGAGTCCAGGGCAGAAAACATCATAGAGGTAGAGCTGCAGGGCGATCTTAGGCCTGTTCTTGTTCACAGGGCCGAACAAAGCGTCGGCCACCTCGGCGGCGTTGGAATCCGTGATGTTGACATCCTTGTCCTCAACCTTGCCGGTCTTGTAGTCCACGACACGGACCTCGCCGGGCCTCAGGCTGTCGAGCCTGTCGATGAAGCCGATGAAGTTGAAGCCGTCGATCTCACACTCACACGGAAGTTCAAGTCCAAGTATCTCAAAGCCTTCCGAGCCTGTGGACTTCAGCAGTTCCAGATCTCTCGACAAGGTCTTTAGGACATATTCGATGATCACATCCTGCACGACGAGGTCGCGGCCCGTCACCTCAAGCGAATGGAGCTCTTCCATTATGAGGCCGACGACGATGTCCTTGATCACCGGGCGACGTTTGAGAAGGGAGGCCAGATAGTCCGCCGTGACCTTCTTCCCTCCGGCCATTTCCGGCGAGTAGAGTCTCTCCATAGTTTTGTGGAACACATTGCCGAGCATTCCGGAATCCAGATCCTCGGAGACCTCGTCTGTCTTGTGGAGTTTCTTGACCGTGTGGTAGTAGAACTTCGCCGGGCAGTAGAGGTAGTTCTGCAAGGCCGACGCCGACAGTCTGGAACGGCGCAGTGTCTCCACATCCTCTTCGGTCTTCGGGATGTCGTCTGACGAGGAGCCGCCGGCCACATTGGCCTTCACGAACGACCTTTTCAGAGGCACGTTGAAATGGTACTGGAGCTGCTTGATGTAACGGCTTTCCTCTCCGTTCTTCAAGCCTTCTGTCCTTGAATCGTAGACCAGGGTCACCTTCTCCGCCCTCTGGAGAAGCCTGTAGAAATAGTAGGCCCAGACGGCGTCCTGGAACTCGTAGGTAGGCAGTCCGAAGCCTTTGCGCAGTTCCGGCGGCACGAAGGACGAGCTGACGCTACGTCTCGGGAAGACTCCTTCGTTGCAGGAGAGGATCATCACCTCAGGAAAGTCCAAAGCCCTGGTTTCCAGAGGGCCCATTATCTGAAGGCCCTTCAGCGGTTCGCCTTTGAAAGGCACCGAGACAGGCCCGAAAAGCTGTCCCAGCAGCTTCACATAGGTCAGCGGCAGGACACCCAGCCCTATGGCCTTCAGCCTGTTCACGGCGTTGTGGGCCGCCTTGGCGAACTCGAGTTCCATCGCCATCGACTTGTCGGCGGCAAGCTTCGGAGCGATGCCCTTGATGACCGACTTCTGGTACTCGGCGAACGCCTCGATCTGCCCGGTGTCAGCGGACTTCGGGTCTGTCACCACAGGGCGGAACAGCAGGTCGAAAAGCGGAAGTCCTGACAGGTCCTCCT
Source organism: bacterium (assembly GCA_963649695.1). Classification (GTDB taxonomy): domain Bacteria; phylum Bacteroidota; class Bacteroidia; order Bacteroidales; family UBA932; genus Cryptobacteroides. The sequence goes on along the minus strand of CAVJKE010000044.1, from coordinate 4,786 downwards.
GCGGGATGTAGTACTTTTTCCCTTTCTTGACAGCCTTGACCCTTTCCTTCACAGCCTTGTCGCCGGCGGTGATTTTCTTGAATATGCCCGAGCAGAACAGCGACCACACCTGGGTGTGGTAGAAGTACCACTTACCGTCTTTCTGACGGAGATGCATCTGCATGGCCGACAGGAGGTTGAAGAAGCCGTAGAAAGAGCTGTTCTTCATCGGATAGCCCATCGTGACGTTGATGTCGGTGATGTTCTCCGGAATCGAGTTCAGCACAGGCACGAGCAGGGACTCGTCCGGCAGGACCACAGCGCAGTTCTCGTCCTTGACCACAGTCGGGATGAGCTTGGCCTGTCCCACCGACGAAGGCACGCTTATCACCTCGATCTCAGGCACTTTCAAGCCTTCAGGGTCGATTTCGAAACTCTGCGGGAAATCCACCACGTTCTTCGACATGAAGAAGGACGACTTGTTCATCGGGTCTTTGACCATGCTGCTTGAATAGTCCCAGCAGAACTCCGCGAGGTGGGCGTCGCGCATCTTGCGCATCACCTTCTTCTCGCATTCGTTCAAGGCGTTGAGTCCGACGAACACATAGGTTTCGATTTCCCCGAAGGTCTCCGAAAGGACATCGGAAGCTGATTCAGTGTCAAGTCTCGACGCGAGAGAGCGGTAAGCCATCCCCTCGTAGGCCAGGCCCTTTGCCGACAGTCTTCCGCGGAACGAGGTGTAGAGCGGCATAAGGATGTTCCAGACCTGCAGGAAGCGTTCCTTGACATTGGGGTTGTCGGAGCCGAGGTCCACCGTCAGCTTTCCTTCGCGGCTGAAATGGCTGACAAAACTCTCGATGGCCTTTCTCTGGTTCTCCGTGAGATAGGAATATGAGTCCTGGATGCTCTTGAAATCAGAAATGTTGGCGAACAGTTTTTCAGGTTCGACGAGGTACTTGTCCACGTCGTCGAAATCACCGAGGATCACGTCGCCCCAGAAGATGAACTCGTCCAGAGGCTCCGCCTTCGGATTCAAGGCCGAGTAGCATTCGTAAAGGTCAAGCAGAAGGTTCACCCTGTCCGCGGAGCGTTCTTTGGACATAGTGAAGAAGAAGTCGTTGATAGTCATCATCTTCGGGGCGACAACGGGCTTTCCGGACTTTTCCACCGCCTCTCCGAGGTACTTGGTGAAGAAGACCTGGCTGCGCCTGTTGGGGAAGATGAAGCACCTGCCGGGATTCTTCCCGTCAGCGAAGTAGTGGTCAACGACTTGTTTAAGAAATTGTTTCATAGGAGCCGCATTTATTTTTAAGTGTCATTAAACTTGGGTTCATTCAATCTGTTCCGACATTGAACGAATCTCCGTCAGACGCGAAGTTAATCGCCGGATAGGAAAAACGATGGCACAAGCTACAAAAAAAGCGGTCGAAAAATCATTCAGATCTCCGGACCGCTCACTTGCAACTGACCAGATACCCGGTCTGTCTACAGATCATCGTCTCCGTCCAGGCCGAACCTCTCGGCGATGTCATCCGGGATCTCGTCGACAGCACCGTCATAGTCGATTCCGTCCCAGGCCGCGTCCATCGAACGGCGTTCCTTCTTCGTCGGACGGCCTGTTCCCCGGTCTCGGGTCAGGAAGAACGTCTCGACCGGAGCCTTGAGCTTGTCCAGTTCCGACTGCGGAGTGAGATTTTCAGCATATTCAGAGACCAGTTTAGCTCCGAGGCGGTGGTCCGTGAGCTGCTTCAGGCGGTAGGAGTACCTCACCGCGCCCTTGCGGATCTCGATGACTTCGCCCACGCCCACCGTCCTTGACGGCTTCACGGCCGCTCCTCCGACCTTCACTTTCCCGCCCTTGCAGGCGTCGGTCGCCTCCGTCCTGGTCTTGAAGACCCTTATGGCCCAGAGGACCTTGTCGATTCTTTCTGTCTCAGCCATCAGCGAAAACTTTTAATTCCACTCCTTCAGATGCGGGTCCGGCATCTCCGGCTCGATCAGCGAACCCGGAGCGACCTGCTGGTTGGTGTACGAGTCCGTGACCGTCCTCCTTTCGACCAGCGCCTCCAGAAGAACCGTACCCTTCCGCAGCGGAAGCACGTAGAAATCATTCATTTCCGACGGCACAAGCAAGGTCTGGCCCTCCTTCAATGAATATGTCTCCTCGGATTTCCCGTCGAGGCTGGTCCTTATCTGAGCCTCGCCGCCCACGCAGTGATAGATCGCGAAACTGCCCGGCTGGTCGGAGAATATGTGCAGTCCGTCCTTGAGGTCGAGTTTCGTGACGACGAACTCAGGGCAGGCGGCAAGTTTCCCTTCCGGAGCGGCGACAGGGGCATATTCATTAAAGTCTATAAGGTCAAAGGCTTCTTCGAGAAGTATTTCCTGCGGATCTGGCAGCGAGGCTCCGAGGTCATTGAGATTCAGCGACAGTTCCGAGCTTTCCGCGATCTCGACCACCTTGAGGCCCGGTCCCGCGGCATAGACCGTCCCGGGCTTCAGGAAAAAGCAGTCGCCTTTCTTCGGGCGCACGATGTTCAGAACATCCCGGACCGTACCGTCCTGGCACATAGCGTAGAACTCGGCCGGTTCCACAGTCCGATTGAAACCCAGAACCAGTTCCGCTCCAGGGGCAGCTTCCTCGACGTACCAAAGGGCGGTCTTGCCGAAGGAGTCGTACCTTTCCTCGGCGATGTCATCCGGGACATTGACCCTGAGCGGCATCCACGCCCTGACATCGAGCGTCCTGAGCATCAGCGGAAACTGAAGGCCATAGAACTCGAAGGCGTCATCGCCGACTACCCTTTCAAGGAAAGTGCCCATCAGTTCGCTCAAGGTGTTGCCTCCGAACCAGCCGTTGTCCACCATCGAATCCTTGAATCCAAGGTCGGCTATGTGGTAATCTATCTCTCCCCAAGGTTCCTGCACTCTGTCCACCAGAAACCTCAACGGGTACAATTTTCTGTTTTCCTCTTCCATAGACGCGAATATAGCAATCATAGGCTTAACAAAAAAGTCCCCGGCTTCACCCATCGGTTTTTATGCATCGGGCGAAACTACCGTATAACAAAAAAAAGGACAAATCTTGCGACTTGTCCTGCTTGGTAGCGGGGAGAGGACTCGAACCTCTGGCCTCCGGGTTATGAGCCCGACGAGCTACCAACTGCTCTACCCCGCGATGTTGGACTGCAAAGGTAAGCATATTTTCCGGAAATGCAAAAATATTTTGCGGAATCCGGAAAAAATCATCAGCCTTTGAGGAATCCGGTCATCGCCGCCACATCATCCTTGGCGAAAGATTTCTGCTCTCCGGTGTTCAGATTCTTGATCTGGACAGTCCCGGCGGCAGCCTCGTCGCCACCGTTGATGGAGATGAACGGAATGGACTTCTTAGCGGCATAATCGAACTGCTTCTTGAGTTTCGAAGGTTCCGGATAAACCTCGACGGACACGCCTTCGGCACGCAGAGCCGAAGCCACCGGAAGCACGTAGCGCAACTCCTGAGCCCCGAGGCAGGCGAACAGCAGAGTGGTACTGGAAGACAACGACTTAGGGAATTTGTCAAGTCCTTTCAGCACATCATAGATCCTGTCAGCGCCGAAACTGATGCCGACTCCGGACATATCCGGCAGACCGAATATTCCCGTAAGATTGTCGTAACGGCCTCCGCCGCAGATGCTTCCTATCTGGAAATCAAGGGCTTTCACCTCAAAAATCGCTCCCGTGTAGTAGTTAAGGCCTCTCGCCAGCGAAAGGTCGATCTCGACAGGACTCTTGACCCCCGCCGCCTCGATCAGGCCGAACAGTTCCTCCAGTTCGTCAAGACCCTTCAGACCGGTCTCGGACACAAGGCCGGAAGCCGAGCCGCCGTTCATCAAGGTCCGCATCGCGGCGATCTTCTCCGCCGCCGTGCCGGAAAGCCCAAGAATCTGCTCGATCACGGCCACCGCGCTGTCGGTCAAGCCCTTCTCTCGCATCTCGGCCTCCACGTTCTCAAGCCCGATCTTGTCCAGCTTGTCGATGGCCACGGTGATGTCCACCACCTTGTCCGGGAAGCCGCAGATCTCGGCGAAACCCGTCAGGACCTTCCTGTTGTTGATCTTCACAAGGACATTCACGTCCAGCAGGGAGAACACTTTGTCCACGATCTGCACAAGTTCCAGCTCATTGACCTGCGACTTGCTGCCGATCACATCCACGTCGCACTGGTAAAACTCTCTGTAGCGGCCCTTCTGCGGCCTGTCAGCCCTCCAGACCGGCTGGATCTGGAATCTCTTGAACGGAAACGAGATCTCGTTCTGGTGCTGCACGACGAAACGGGCGAAAGGCACGGTCAGGTCGTAGCGCAGACCCTTCTCGCAGACCTCCTTCGAAAGAGCCACGCTGTTCACGCCACCCTCCTCGGTGCGGAAAGAGTCGAAATCCACGCCGGAGAAGCAGTCCCCCGAATTCAGCACCCTGAACAGCAGCTTGTCACCTTCTTCACCGTACTTGCCCAGCAGCGTGGAAAGATTCTCCATCGCAGGGGTCTCTATCTGTGAATATCCGAACGTCCGGAAAACTCCTTTGATGGTGTCGAAAATATAGTTCCTTTCGGCCATGCTCTGCTGTCCGAAATCGCGGGTCCCTTTCGGGATGGATGGCTTCTGTATCATAATCTTGTTTATTGACTGTTTCAGTTCCACAATGCGTTTCTTGTCACGAATGACTTGAAATCTTGCAAAAGTAATAAAAAGGCGGAGATTTATAAAGGAATTTAAGTTTCGCATGTGCGAAACACCTTGTTTCCCGTCACTTATGTGACGGA
>CAVJKE010000043.1:0-9849 GCA_963649695.1 bacterium | reverse complement strand
GTGCTCTTTCTTGTACTCCGCAGGCGACACCCCGTAAATCTTCCGGAAAGATTTGACAAGATGGCTGGAGTCCGAATATCCCATCTCATAGGCGATTTCCTTGACGGTCATTCTGCTGTTCATCAACAGGTCTTCCACTTTCCTTATTCTGGTTCTTGCGATGTACTGCCGTAGGGGTTCCTGAAAATTCCGCTTGAAAAAACTCCCGATATATCCGGGCGAGAGATTGAAGACCTTTCCCAGATTTTCAGCGCTCAACAAACCGGGCTGATGAATATGTTGCTGTATGTATTGAAGCATATATGAGGAGCTGTTCGCATTCCCTGTCTGGATATTCTTGAAAGAGGAGTCTTTGTCAATGTTCCTTGCCACAATCACGAGAATGCTGTTGATCCACTGCTGAATCAGATAATTGGTGCCGTCCTGCCTGGACTCTTCCTCGCTCTTTATGAAATCAAACAGGAGGAGAGCGATGTTTTTGTCCCGCTGGTTCAACAGTATTTCCGCCTGCCGGTTCGGAGAGCGGAACACCTCGGCGATGTACTTCCCGATGTAGTCCTCGACATAGTGGATCACAAAACGGATGAACACATACTCGCTGTGAGTGTCTATCGTGAAGCAATGAGTGGTTTCAGGAGGGATAAGGAACAATGAATGAGCCCGATAGGAGACTTCCGACACCTTATACCCAGCTTCTTTGACATAAAACCTCCCCGTTCCCTCAGTCACATAAACCATCTCAAAGAATGAATGCTGGTGTTCCGCTATCGGAAACACTTCGTGGTTACGGATCAGTACCTCCACCGGTTGATACAGGTTTTCTTTCCACATATATCGAAATAATACAATGAAATGTCGCGAATATACAACAAGCATTGTGATAGTGCGCTATAGCTTTGCCGAAAATTTGACAACGATGAATTTTGACTGGAGAGGCCACGCCTCTATGCTAGGGGCGAATACGATATGGGGAATGATGTCTCCCGTTACCAAAACGATTATGGCTGGCGGAGCGGTCACTCCATTGGTCGTGAGTGACTTGCGTATCGGCGGAGCGATGGTTCTGTTCTGGATCGTGTCCCTTTTTCAAAAACCTGAACACGTCAGCCACCAGGATATGGTGACCTTGTTCTTCGCGTCGCTCTTCGCCATAATCTTCAATCAAGGATGTTTCATCTTCGGGGTCAGTCTGACTTCGCCCGGAGACGCCTCCATCATCACCACAAGCATGCCGCTCTGGGCTATGGTCTTAGCCGCGTTCATCCTGAAAGAACCCATAACCGGAAAGAAAGTGGCAGGCATAGCGCTTGGTGCCGGCGGAGCCTTGCTGCTTATCCTTGGGGGCGGCGGAACCCATCAAATGTCAACCACAAATGGAAATACGGCGATATTCGGAGACTTGCTTGTGCTGTTCGCGCAATTTTGCTACGCCTTCTATATTGTGTACTATAAGGACTTTGTGAGCAAATATTCCCTGGTGACCATTATGAAATGGATGTTTACCTATGCTTTCATCTGCATATTGCCGTTTTCCGCCAAAGATTTGGGAAACGCGCGTTGGGCCGATTTGCAATTGCCGGAGATCGCCGGGCTGGCTTTTGTCGTGGTCGGAGCGACATTCATCAGCTATATGCTTGTTGTGGTGGGGCAGAAGCGGCTTCGGCCGACCGTGGCCGGGATGTATAATTACATCCAGCCGATTGTCGCTTGTGTCATCGCCGTATGCTGGGGACTTGATTCATTCAACATCACAAAAACAGTGGCCGTGATCCTTATTTTCGGCGGCGTGTATCTGGTCACGTCCAGCCGCAGCCGCGCGGACTTGGAGAGGCAGCTCGAAAAGGAATCGTCCTAAGCCGCGGATCGTAGACCGCAGCCTTGATTCCCTCAGGATAGATGTTCCGCCCGTTGTGACAATTTGTCAGCGACCAGCAGGGAGCGGACATATTCCTGTAAAATGTTTTTATCAGAGGTTTCTAAATATTCGGAATTATTCTAACTTTGTGCGCTTTTTCCGCCTGGGAGCGGCATAAGTGTACGATTGCAATTAGAGTTTTTTCGGAATAATGAACGACAAAATCAAAAAAGTGGCCGGACTTCTGGCCACGGGCAAGTTCTGGAAGGAACTGGTGGTCATGACTCTCGGTATGCTGGTGACCGCCGCGGCCGTGTACTATTTCCTTGTGCCGAGCAAACTGATCATCGGCACCATCTCGGGACTTTCCATCGTGATGTCGGGAATATGCGAGACTTTCTTTGGGTTCCAGATCAAGGTCTCCCTGTTCGTGGTGGTCATCAACGCCATCCTTCTCGTGCTGGCCTGGCTGCTTATCGGCGAGGAGTTCGGGGCCAAGACGGTCTACACGGCGATGATTCTCGGTCCTCTGATGGACTTCTGGGACTGGATTCTGCCGTATCAGAGCCTTCTGGAACCGGGTACGACTTCAGTGATGGGCGACATCTGGTTCGACCTCTGCTGCTTCGTGCTGCTGCTCAGTGTATCCCAGGCTATTCTGTTCAACATCAACGCTTCCACCGGAGGACTTGACATCCTCGCCAAGATCGTCAACAAGTACATGCATTTCGACATCGGCGCTTCCGTGTCGGTCGCCGGGGCTGTCATCTGCTGCACGGCCTTCGCCATCAATCCGTTCAAGATGGTGATCATCGGCCTGATCGGTACCTGGATCAACGGTCTTGTGGTCGATTACTTCACTGCCAGCCTTAACAAGCGCAAGAGGGTCTGCGTCGTCACCCACGACCACGAGAAGATCCGCGCTTTCATCATCGACAAACTTGGCCGAGGCTGCAGTCTCTATGATGTCATCGGTGGCTACACGGGGGAGAAAGGTCTTGAGGTCCAGGCACTTCTGACGCAGGAGGAGTTCTCGAACCTGCTTGAATACATAAAGAGGGAGAACATCAACGCTTTCGTGACTTCGTCCAATGTCAGCGAGGTCTACGGACTCTGGTTGAAGCACAAAAAGTTCCATTTCTAAACCTTTTCGTTAATCTCATAGATTGCTTTTGAGGAATTTTTCCGTAAATTTGCCTAAATTTGATTAAGTATGGCGGAAACCGAAGCAGTCTATCCTCTGGACTCAGAGAAGGTCTATTTTTCTATGGATGAGCTGACCCTCGACACTGACGAGGGCCCGAAAACATTGAAGGTAGGAGCCTGGCTGAACTACGATCCCGTCAGAATCCACAAGCTCATCGTCCGCGAAAAGACCCTCCAGGTCGACCAGTTCGAGGTCTACGCCCCGCTTATGAGCAAGCTCCGCAGGGCCGACCAGAAGTACTGGAGGCAGTATATGGGGCTGAACGTCACCGTTGACTTCCCGGGCTACACGACCGATATCCTCGCGAAGATCCCTTTCGAGAACGACCCTATCGGTTTCTATAAATGGTGGCGCAAGGGAAAGCACGAGGAGAAGGTCTATCTCTCCAAAGTCAACCAGTTCAAGCTTTTCCAGAAGGTGTCTCTGATGGATCCGAAGATAATGCTCAAGAAGGACCTGGATTTCCTCAAAACATTCTGATTGATTCATATTCCTTGACCGTATGCAGGATTGGGTTCAGAAACTGAAGGTAGACACATCGGTCCGTCCGGAGGACAGGCTGGCTGATGACTGGGACAACGACTATTGTTGCAATTACTCCGCCGATGGTCTCAAACTCCTTGATTCAGAGAACTATCCGGGCGAGGTCGTCGTCCGTGAGGGGACGAGGGTTATCTGTGACGGAGCGTTCGCCTTCCAGGACTATATGGCCGAGGACAGGAAAATCGGCGAGGATATTCCTGAAGACGAGAGGGTTTCGTTCCTGGACAAGGTCAAACTGCCGTCCAGCGTGACCCACATCGGGGCGGCCGCCTTCGCCGAATGCGGCTGGCTCAAGAGCATCCGTCTGCCGAAGGAACTGGTGTCGATAGGGGAGGAGGCCTTCCTGAAATGCTGGGAACTGCGTTCCGTCGCCTGTCCGGCAGGCCTGGTGGCGATCGGCGACAACGCCTTCGCCGAATGTTTCTCTCTTGACACCGTCAAACTCAACAAAGGCTTGAAGGCCATCGGGGCGGGAGCGTTCTACTACTGCGAATCTCTGGAAGAAATCATCCTTCCGTCCGGCCTCGAGTTCATCGGAGACGAGGCCTTCGAAGGAAGCCACCTTAAACGAATATATGTACATAAGGCTGACCGTGAGAGACTTGCGTCCCTCCTTCCTGCGGCTCTCCAGCGTAAGGTGCGCAATCTCGCGTGACCGCGGCGGCTTTAATATTCTTCTGAATATTCTCCGGGCAGGGCTATTGTCTTTCCTCGGCTGATTGCTTAACTTTGCGGAAGTCTGTACTTTAATATTCAAGTCTATGAGAAAGACCCTTTTGACTCTTGCGCTGCTGCCGGTTCTGGGTGGCACGCTGGCATATTCACAAGACATTGACAATCAGTCGAACGCCGGTGGTACGGCTGCTTCGGAGGAACGCGCTTCACTTCGGGAGCGGTTGAGCGCGCATCTCTTTTACCTTGCCAGTGACAGCCTCAAGGGACGCCGTGCCGGCTCGGAGGATGCTTTGAAAGCGGCCGAGTATATTCAGAAACAGTATGAAGAGATCGGTCTGAAGCCGTTTTTTAAGGATTTCAAGAACTATTTCAACTATGACGGCATGGATGGATTATCTGATAGAGAGGAAATCTTGGGTGATACGAGCGGGTACTTTGTGGACATTGTCGGTGTCATAGAGGGTTCGGATCCGGTGCTGAAGAATGAGTACATCGTGCTTGGCGCTCATTATGACCATCTTGGGGTCGAGGATGGCAAGATTTACAACGGTGCCGATGACAACGCTTCCGGTTCTTCGGCGCTGATCGAGATCGCCCGGGAACTCTATGCGCACCGCTCCGAGCTTAAACGTAGCGTGATCATAGCGGCGTTCGACGCCGAGGAACTCGGACTCTACGGCTCGGTGGCTCTTTCCCATGAACTTAGTATGGAGAACCTGATCGACAAGGTGAAACTGATGATGAGCATCGACATGGTGGGTTGGTACAGAGCCTCCGGCAAGTTGACGTTGGAGGGTGTGGCGACAATCCGGAACGGACGTCAGATTCTTGAGTCCGAGGCAGAGGAGGTCTCCATAGTGATTGATCCTGAGAGGTTTGAGAAGTCGATTCTGACCGCTACGGACACCGAGGAGTTCGCGAAGTTCGGAGTGCCGACACTTGCAGTGTCAACCGGCCTGAAGTCTCCATACCATAAGCCGGAAGATGATCCGGAACTTATTGACTATGATGGTCTTGCTAAAGTGTCCGACTACATTTCCGCCCTCACCTTGAATGTGGCTTCCGATCCGTCTTTCAAGGCCTCGGGCAAGATAGCCCGCAAGCATATAGACAAAGTGCCTGTTTTCGAGGCCGGACTTACGGTCGCCTGGAAGCAGTCTATGCTGGATTTCCGGAAGAGTTCGCTGGTGGGAAGGTATGGCTCGGGTGTGAGCGCCGGACCTCAGTTCCAGCTGAACGTCAAGTCTTTCGCTCTCAATGCCAAGGTTCTCTACGAGTTGTCGACCTGCAAGTTCCCTGATGATTCCGACCTGTTCGGCTCCAGGCTGAAGTACCGTCAGCAGGCCGTCTCTGTGCCGGTGACACTTCTCTGGCAGTATCCGAGCTATCTTTTCAGGTTTTACCTCGGTTTCGGTGGCTACTATGACTATGTCTTCGATGACAATTCTTCGTCCATGACCCTTGGCGGCTCTCCGTTCTCCGTCAATCAGGACCAGAACGGTTTCCTGTTCACTCTCGGTGTCCAGAGCGGCCCTTGGTCGCTGAGCGTCACCGGCCGCCGCCAGCTGAACAATTTCTTTATTGACGGCCCTTCCAGAACCCGTCTGGCCTCCACCTACATCACCTTCGGCTACAGTTTCTGATCCGTCACGCAAGGTGCGGTGGGCGTGCGGCGTGGACACCCGGCTTTGCGTCCGGCCTTGGTGCGCAGCCTGGGTGCGCGGCGAGTGCGTCCGGCGTGGAATAATTGCGGGCGATCGGCAAATTATTGTTAAATTTGCTTTTGGCTGATAACCGTGCCGCGGCGCTTGAACGGCGATGGCGGCGGACAAATGAAATCAACATTTATGAATATGAAGAAATTAGCACTGATCCTAGCGGCCGCCTTGGCCGTCGTTCCGCTTTCCGCGGAGAAGAAAGCGAAGATGGAGCCTTGGCAGGACCCGAACGTGTTCGAGGAGAACCGTATGCCGATGGCCGCCACCTTCGTAACCGACCAGCAGAAGACCTTGTCCCTCAACGGGACCTGGAAGTTCAAGTGGAACGAGACCATCGAGGGGCGCACCGTGGGTTTCCAGGCCGCGGACTTCGATGACGAGGCCTGGGGGACGATCCCTGTTCCGGGAATATGGGAACTGTACGGCTACCACGATCCGGTCTATCTGAATATAGGCTATGTCTGGAGAGGCCACTACAAGAACAATCCTCCTTATCCTTCGACCGAGCATAACTATGTCGGCCAGTACCGCCGGACTTTCAATGTGGACCAGTCCTGGATCGGCAGGCAGATCTGCCTCTGCATAGGCTCGGCTACGTCCAACGTCCGTGTCTGGGTGAATGGAAAGCCAGTAGGCTACAGCGAGGACAGCAAGCTCGAGGCCCGTTTCGACATCACGAAGTTCGTCAAGGCGGGGGAGAACCTCATCGCCCTCGAGATCTTCCGCTGGTGCGACGGCTCCTACCTCGAGGACCAGGATTTCTGGAAACTCACCGGCATCGCCCGCGGAGTGTACGTCTACACCCGTGAGAACGACCGCATCGAGGATGTCAACATCGTCGCCGGGATGGACGGAACCTTCAACGTCGACGCTAAAGTGACCAAAGGAATCAGGAAGGTGACAGCTGGCATATTCGACAAGGACGGCAACCAGGTCGCTTCCGTCGAGGCCGCTCCGGTGAAGGGACAGGCGAAACTGACGGGGACGGTGAAGTCTCCGGCCCTTTGGTCAGCCGAGATTCCGAACCTCTACACCCTCAAGGTCAGCGCGGCCACATCGAAGGGGACCGCTGAAAGCGCTTCCATCGACTTCGGCTTCAGGACTGTCGAGATAAAGAACAGCCAGCTTCTCGTCAACGGCCAGCCTATCCTCATCAAGGGCGTCGACCGCCACGAGATGAACCCTTACAAGGCCTATGTGGTGTCCGAGGCGGACATGGTCAAGGACATCCTCATAATGAAGCAATTGAATATGAACGCTGTGCGTACCTGCCACTATCCGGATGACCCGAGGTGGTACGCCCTCTGCGACAAGTACGGCCTCTATGTTGTGGACGAGGCGAACGTCGAGTCACACGGAATGGGGTACGGCGAGGAATCGCTGGCCCACAGGGCGGATTTCAAGGCCGCCCATCTGATCCGTAACCAGAGGATGCTGCGCCGCGACTTCAACCATCCCTCCATCATCACCTGGAGCCTTGGCAACGAGTCCGGCGACGGCGACAACTTCACGGCCTGCTACCAGTGGATGAAGGCCAATGACGGCACCAGACCGGTCCAGTACGAAAGGGCGTGCGGCGGTGCCAACACGGACATCCACTGCCCGATGTACGTCTCCCCGGCCGAGTGCGAGGCCATCTGCCTGCGCAAGGAGGGCAAGCCGTTGATCCAGTGTGAATATGCCCATGCGATGGGCAACTCCGTGGGCAATTTCAAGGAATATTGGGACCTCATCCGCAAGTATCCGACCTTCCAGGGCGGCTTCATCTGGGACTTCGTGGACCAGGCGTTCTACTGGCCTTCCAACGAGGGCGGCACGGACCACATCTTCGCCTTCGGCGGTGATTTCAATGAATATGACCCTTCGGACGGTTCGTTCAACTGCAACGGTGTGATCGCCGCAGACAGGACTCTCCATCCTCACGCCTATGAGATCCGCTACCAGCACAGGAACATCCTCACCACCCTCGCCGGCGAGGGCAAGGTCAGCATCTACAACGAACACTTCTTCAAGGACTTGAGCCAGTACAGGCTTCTGTGGAACGTGACCGTGGACGGCGAGGCCGTCAAGTCGGGAGTCGTGGAGAACCTTTCGGTGGCCCCTCAGCAGACTGTAACGCTCGACCTCGGCATAGGAACTCTTCCGAAGGACGGAACCGACATATTCCTTAATGTGTCCTATGTGCTGAAGACTCCGGACGGGGTTCTTCCTCTCGGCACGGAGGTGGCCTATGACCAGCTCGCTCTCCGCGAGGGTGAGGCCAAGGCTTTCGAGGCCGGTTCCGCCGCTCTCGCGGGCCACTCCCTGACTGCCGACGGCTGCGTTTTCAGCGGTCAGTTCGCCTATGCCGGCACCGCGGGTGACCGTGTCGCCGACTGGTCTGCGGAATTCGACAAGACCACGGGCTTCCTTTCAAGCTACAAGGTCAACGGAAAGGAGATGCTCTCCGAGCCTCTCACTCCGGAGTTCGTCAGGGCTCCGAATGAGAATGACATGGGAGCCAGCTCGGTCAAGAGGATGATCGCCGCCTGGAAGAATCCGGTCTACAAGGTCAAGGAGTTCTCTTCGGAGGCCGGTGAGGATTCCGCTGTCGTGACAGTCGAGTACGAGCCTATCGTGGACGGTGCGGCCAAGGTCGTTATGACCTACAGGATCTTCGCCGACGGCTCTCTGAAAGTCACCGAGGCGATGAAGGACGCGGGCGGTCTCGACAAGTCTCCTGCGATGCTCCGTTTCGGTATGAAGCTCGCGATGCCGGGCCGTTATTCCACAGTCGATTTCTACGGCAAGGGTCCTTGGGAGAACTACTCCGACAGGAACACCGCTGCCACCATCGGCCACTACGTCCAGAGCGTCAACGAGCAGTACCACTACGGTTATGTCCGTTCGCAGGAGTCCGGCACGAAGACCTGTCTGAGGTTCCTGCGTGTCCTCGACCCTGATGGGGACGGCTTCGAGGTGACCGCTGACACAAGGTTCTCCGGCTCGGTTCTTCCGTTCTCAATGAGCGACCTTGACTGTATGCTGAACGGCACTCCTGAGCGTGCCAACAAGACCAACACCCAGTCCGGCGCACCGAGGCATTCGCTCAACCTCAAGGCGAAGGCCCACGAGAACGACCGCGCCAACGGCACCACCTATGTCAATTTCGACCTTGTGCAGATGGGTGTAGGCGGTGTGCATTCCTGGGGAGAGATTCCTCTCGAGCCTTATCTCATCCACGCGCAGGAACGTGAGTTCACGTTCGTGATCCGTCCGGTGATGAACTAGGCGACTAACCGCATACTATAAAAGGAAGGTCCGGAGTTCCGGGCCTTCCTTTTTCTTGTTCCGCATCAGTGCGGGTTGACGGCGGCGACCGTCGACCGCCCGCATCTTCTGGATTCTGCCGGCCTATTCCTTAGCCCCTGTGGCCCGGTCCCTCCATTCTTTAGGAGTCATGCCTGTGTGTTCCTTGAACTCTTTGCGGAAATTCGATTTGTCGGTGATCCCTACTTCGAAGCCGATCTGGTAGGCTGGCACATCCGGCCGGCTGAGCAGGAGCTTCTTCGCTTCCTCGAGCCGGATCTCCTTCAGCCAGGTCCTGAACTTCTTTTTAAGGACCATCTTGCTGTAGAGCGAAAGTTCCTCGCCGGTGACGTCAAGCTCCTCTATGATCTCGTCCAGCGAGCCGTGCTGCTCAAGGTGTCTTCCGGCCTTGACCCAGGCCTCGAGCCGGTCTCCGGTCTTCTCAAGGATCCGGCTTCTCTGTTTCGGTTTCTCCCGCCAGTCCTTTATGCTTCTGATTTTGCCGGCTATCCTGTCGATCAGTGACAGGTGTGCTGTGTTTCTTTTCATATGTGGTTATCAAT
>CAVJKE010000042.1:0-9911 GCA_963649695.1 bacterium | reverse complement strand
GCTCCGTCACATAAGTGACGGGAAACAAGGTGTTTCGCACATGCGAAACTTAAAACTTAATAATATTTATTCTATCAGTGAATATTTTTTAACGGAAAACTATTGCATATGATGCGATTTTTTCTGAAATTGCATACGTTTTCCTAACCCCTAAAATGCGAGGAGAACTCTTTATGATTGGAATAAAAGGATTTACGAAAATTTCTATCATAATCGCCAGCCTACTGGCCGGCGCGGCCACCTTGAACGCAGGCCCGGCGAGACCCGGGACCGTCACCGTCACGCAAAGCGACGGCTCGAAACTGAAGATCAGAATCCACGGTGACGAGTTCTACCACTACGTCACGACCGAGGAGGGTTACACCGTTGTCGGCGGGGCTGACGGCGACTACCATTTCGCCAGGCTCGGCAGTGACGGCCAGCTGGTTCCTACGGAAATCAAGGCCAAGCCTGCCGGCAGACTGACGGCCGCCGAAAGGTCGGCCCTCGGCCGGGACCTCAGGAAAGGTCTGCGCCCGGCCGGACCGGATGGATTCCAGCGGAAACTGATGGCGGTAGCCTCATCAAGGATGGAGAGCGGGACAAGAGCCGGCTCGACCGATGTCCAGTCCCCTTCCCTGCTCGGCGGCACAACCTGGAAGCCTGTCGGCAGCAAGAAAGTCCTCGTGATCATCGCTGAATATCCCGACGTCCCTCTCACCAAGGGCAGCAAGGACGCTTTCGACCAGATGCTCAACTCACGTTCCTACACGGCTGGCGGAGCGACCGGCAGCGCCTGGCAGTACTACTACGACAACTCCGGCGGAAAGTTCGACCCGACATTCACGGTAGCCGGTCCTTACACCCTCGACCACGAAAGGTCCTGGTACAAGAACAGCAATGAGGACAAGACCGAGGAACTGGTCAAGGAAGTGGCCAGGAAGGCCGACGCAGACATCAATTTCGCGGACTACGCCGAGAACGGCACGGTACACGACATATTCGTTTACTATTCAGGAGGTTCCCAGAGCGACGGAGAGGCGAACGCCATCTGGCCGCACCGCAGCACCATCGGAGCTGTCACTCTCGACGGAGTCCAGCTCTGCGGCTACGCCTGCAGTTCCGAACTTGAGGTCAACGCCTACAAGCCCGAGGCCGTGATGGCCGCCATCGGTTCGTTCTGCCACGAGTTCGGCCACACGATCGGATGGCCGGATTTCTACGACACCAACTCCTACACCGGCAAGGGCGATGTCCACACCCCGGCCTTCTTCTCGCTGATGGACTACGGCACCTACAACAATGAGAGCCGCACTCCCCCGGCCCTGAGCATCCTCGAACGCTGGATGATGGGCTGGGACGAGCCTAAGGTCATCGAGTCCGCCGGCGAGATCACCGTCAAGCCCGTCACCGAGGGCGACGGCTACCTCGTCAGGACGGGGAAGAGCGGGGACTATTTCCTGCTTGAATGCAGAGGAACAGGGAAGACCGTCTGGGACAACCCTCTATACCTTGATTATTACGGCTACGGAGCCTATCAGGACTGGGGGCTGATGGTCTACCACGTCAACGCCTCGAACACGGCCAGCTGGATCACCAACCAGGTCAACTCCGTGAACGGCTCGGAAAAGTACCGCCTCGTGTACTCCATCCCTGAAGCCGAGGACGGCAAGGTCGCCAGATACCTGCCTACCCACTGTATGTTCGGCGGCAAGGTGACCTCGCTCATCAGCGGGACCGCGAGCGGCTTCGTCTCCGCCGGCGGGGACATCACCGAGTACGACCTCGCCGCCATCACCCGTGATGCGGCCCAGGGTACAGTCACAGTCAAGACGACCGTCAAAGCCGGCGACATAACCGGCTTGGAAACCACGGTGTTCCAGCACGACGCGGTGCTTACCTGGAAGGACGACCGGTCCTCAAGCTGGGAGGTCACCTGGAAGGCCGGCGGAAGCCAGGACGGCGGGAAACTGACGGGACTCACCTCCTGCGAGACCCATCTCGGAACTCTGAAAGCCGGACAGACCTACGAAGTGACGATCACCGGCGACAAGAACGCGGAATATTCATTTACCCTGACGACGGAGAAGGCCGGGTCGGCGCTGCCGAGGATCGTCCTCTCCAACGAGAAGCCTTCATCCTCCGCTTCCGTGCTGCTCGCCCTCGCCGACTGCGGCGACTATTCTTCGGTGCAGTGGACAGTGGACGGGGCGAAGACCGACGGCTGGCAGACCCTCAAGCAAGGCGAGCGCCGCATCCAGGCCACGATGACCAAGGCAGACGGCACCAAGGAATATTTTGAAAGATACATCACGGTGCTGAACATCAGCAAATAAGAACTCAGCGAATAAGACAGACACAGGCTATGAGATCGAAACAGCATATTCTTTTAACCCTTGCCGCCTGCATCCTTCTGGCGGCCTGCGACGGGAAGGAGGACACCGCCGCCCGCGACGCGCTTTCAGCCTCGCAGGAGATGGGAATATACAAGGACGGCGCTTCCGTCCTTGCCTTCAGCAAGACAAAACACCAGTACTGGTGCAGCCCGTCCGAGGCCACGTTCAGGATTCTGACCAACGATGGGACATCAAGCACCACCCTCAAACTCAGCGCTATGCCGACAGAAAGCTCAAAAGTGAGCGGAGAATTTTCCGGGAATATGTCGGTGACGGGCAAGGTGACCGGCCTGCGGGTCCTCAAGAAGGACAGCCGCAACGTCTGGCTCTGGTCGGACGACGACAAGATCGGGCTGATCCTCCCCTCCCTCGGGTTCTGACGACCTGCCGTTTTTCCTACAGCTATCAAATGAAAACATATTAAAAACAATCTTATGAAACTCAGATTCTTTGTATCCCTGCTGATGTTCCTCGGAGCCGTGACGTTCGCCTCGGCCCAGACCATCAGCGTGAAAGGAACCGTCATCGACGAGAACGGGGAGCCGGTCATCGGAGCCTCCGTGCTTGTCAAAGGCACCCTTAAAGGAGAGATCACCGATGTCAACGGACATTTCACCCTCGGAGGTGTGAAGACCAGCGACAAACTGGTCGTGTCCTGCATCGGAATGCTCTCCGAAGAGGTCGACCCTCAGCCAGAAATGACAATCCGGCTCAAGACTGACCAGGAGACCCTCGACGAGGTTCTCGTGGTGGCCTTCGGACAGCAGACCAAATCTTCGTTCACCGGCTCCGCGGCCGTCGTGAAGAAGGAGACGCTGGAGAAGAAGCAGCTGACCAACGTGTTCAGCGGTCTCCAGGGCGAGGTCGCCGGTCTTCAGATGACCAACAGTTCCGGTTCGCCTACAGCCACTCCTTCCCTCGCCATCCGAGGCTTCGGTTCCATCAACGCCGGCACGTCCCCGCTCATCATCGTGGACGGAGCGCCTTACGACGGCGGTTGGAACAACCTCAACCCTAACGATGTCGAGAGCATCACCGTCCTCAAGGACGCGGCCTCCAACGCCCTCTACGGAGCCAGGGGAGCCAACGGTGTGATCATGATCACGACAAAGAAAGGCAAGGCGGAGAACGCCTCCATCTCCCTCGACGCGAAATGGGGACTCAACTGCCGCGCCACCCAGGAATATGACTACATCACGGATCCGGCGCAGTACTACGAGGCCTACTACACGGCTTTGTACAACTACAACGTCCGCGACAACGGGATGTCGGCCTACGACGCCCACGTGGCCGCCAACAACCTCCTCGGCAAACCGTCTTCACAGGGCGGTCTCGGCTACATCGTGTACGCCGTTCCTGACGGAGAGTATCTGGTCGGCACGAACGGGAAACTGAACCCTCACGCCACCCTCGGCAACCGCGTCTACAACGACGGCAAGTTCTACACCCTCCTTCCGGACGACTGGATCGACGAGGCCTTCCGCAAGAGCCTCCGCCAGGAGTACAACCTCAGCATCTCCGGAGGCAACAGCAAGATCAGTTTCTACGGGTCACTGGGCTACCTCAACAACGAAGGTATCGCCTACAACTCTGATTTCGAGCGTTATACCGCCCGTTTCAAGACCGACTACCAGGCCAAGGACTGGCTCAAGGTCGGCGCCAGCCTCAGTTACACCCACTCCGACCAGAATGATGTCGGCGACGGTGACAACCTCTTCGTGATGGTTTCCGAACTCGCTCCTATCTACCCGGTCTACCTCCGCGACGAGAACGGCGAGATAATGACGGACGAGAACGGCAAGGTCTATGACTACGGTTCCGGCGAGAACGGCGGGGCTAAACGTCCTTCCAACCTGCTTCCTGCCAGAAACCCTCTCCAGGCCAACGAGCTGAACAAGAGCGCTTCCGACGCCAACATCACCACCCTCAACGGCTACGTTGACATCACCCCGCTCGAGGGTCTCAAGATCACAGTCAACGGCACCGTGACCGACAACGAGTGGAACAATCTGACCAAGGTCCAGCCGTTCTACGGCAACACCGCCTCCACCTACCCTGGAGGTTACCTCGCCAGGACGGCCTACCAGACCTTCACGATGAACTTCCAGCAGATCGCCAACTACACGAAGCAGTTCGGAAGACACAACGTCTCCGTGATGGTCGGCCACGAGAACTACAAGTACAACTACAACTACATCTGGGGTGACCGCGAGAACATGTTCTCCTACTACGGCACGGACGAGCTCGACGGAGCCGTCAAGGTCGTTTCCAACGGAAGCTCCACAAGCCGCTACAACACCGAAGGCTACTTCTCGAGAGCTATGTACAACTTCGATGAGAAGTACTTCCTCTCGGCCTCCTACCGCCGCGATGCCTCCTCGAGATTCCATCCGGACCACCGCTGGGGCAACTTCTACTCAGTCGGCGGAGCCTGGACCATCAACAAGGAAGACTGGTTCAAGGCGGCCTGGGTGGACATGCTCAAGTTCAAGGTGTCCTGGGGACAGCAGGGTAACGACTCCATCGGAGACTACCGCTACACCGACACCTACGACATCAGCAACATCGACGGCGAGGTGGCCCTCGTACAGGCCAGCGTAGGTAACCCTACCATCACCTGGGAGACCAACAGCAACTTCAACACCGGCCTCGAATTCGACATATTCAGAGGCAGGCTCGCAGGTAGCGTCGAGTACTTCCGCCGCAAGACCACTGACATGCTCTGCTACGTCTATGTCCCTATGTCAGGCGGCTACGGCGGCTCCTACGACAACGTCGGTGACATGATGAACCGCGGCGTGGAACTCGACCTCCACTGGAACGCCATCAAGACCAAGGACTTCAGCTGGATGATCAACCTCAACGCCACGCATTTCAAGAACAAGATCCTGATGCTCAACGAGGACAACAAGGGCTACGACCTTGAAGGCCATCCTGGCTACATCAACGGCTACTACTTCTACGGCGAGGGGCTGCCTCTGCACACCTTCCGTCTGAAGAAATACGCCGGAGTGTCTGCGACAGGAGAATCACAGTGGTACAAGGTCGACGACACCACGGGCGAGACCGGAGTGACCACTTCAAGCTCCGACGCCACCTACTACAACTGCGGCACATCCGACCCTGACCTCTACGGAGGATTCAGCACCACGCTGTCCTGGAAGGGCTTCGACCTCTCCGTGAACTTCAGCTACAGCCTCGGCGGAAAGGCCATCGACTACGGCTACGCCTCGCTGATGTCCAACCCGTCCAACGGCAACACCGGTTTCGCCTTCCACAAGGACCTCCTCGACGCCTGGTCAGAGACCAACACGGAATCCAACATCCCGAGATTCCAGTACGCCGTCAAGGATGTCGACACCAGCTCATCGATCGTCTCCGACCGCTTCCTGACCGACGCCAGCACCCTTTCGCTCCAGACCATCAACCTCGGCTACACCCTGCCGAAGAAGGTCGTGTCCAAACTGGGCATCAGCAACCTGCGCGTCTATGTCTCAGGCGACAACCTCTACTACTGGAGCAAGCGTCAGGGCTTCGACCCTCGCGGAAGCTTCTGGGGATCGACCTCCACGACTTCATACTCCCCTGTCCGCACCTTCACCGGCGGTCTGAATATTCAGTTCTAAAGAGACGGACAAATGCATAAACCAAAAGAGACAATGAATATGAAGAAATACATTTACTCCCTGTGCGCCGTCCTTTGCGCCATCTGCGCCTCCGGATGTATCGAGGAAACCTACCCGAGCGACCAGGCGACACCGGACCAGATCAAGGGTTCGTCATCCCTTGAGTCCCTCACGAACAGCCTTCCGGCCTTCCTTGTGACCTGGGACACCTACGGCACAAGCAACAACACGCAGGACTGGGGCTACCCTTGCCAGATGTACATGCGCGAGACCATGGGCGAGGACTTCCCTGCCTACGACAACGGCTACAACTACTGGACGTGGCTCGAGAACGCGATCTCGCTGCGCTACATGTACTACTACCCTTACTACTATTATTATTCGTTCATCAAGAACGCCAACAACGTGATCTCGCAGGCGAACCTTATGGAGCCAGAAAGCAACGACGGCGTAAGGTACAACCTCGGCATCGGCTACGGCTACAGGGCGATGCTCTACCTGGACATGAGCCGTCAGTTCGAGTACCGCGAGACGGGTGTCTCGACCCTCGACTCCGACGCCGAATCCAAAGGTGTCTACGGCATCACGATTCCTATCGTGAAGGAGACCACGACCGTGAACGAGCTCAAGAACAACCCTTGCGCGCCGTTCTACACGATGTACAGGTTCATAATGACCGACCTGAACCGCGCCGAGGAATGCCTCCAGGGCTACACCCGCGGCAGCAAGGCGATGATGGACAAATACGTCATCTACGGCCTTAAGACCCGCCTGTGGCTTGACATCGCCACCCGTTTCGACAGGTATCCTGAAGCTCTCGCACAGCAGCTTGCCGCCGAAGGAAGCGGCGACGGCTACGACGACCTCGGGATCAGCACGGCGAAGGACTGCTACAACAAGGTGGTCGAATATGCGGAGAAATTGATGTACGGTTCGCCTCACACCCCTCTCACACAGGAAGAGTGGACAAACCCTGAGACCGGATTCAACACACCTCAGGCATCCTGGATTCTCGGCACATCCATCACCAGCAAGGAACAGATCAACTACAACTACTGGAACACCTTCCTCGGCACGATGGCTTCGGAGGCCGACTGGGGTATGACGATGAAGAGCTACAGCTGCTACAGGATGATCGGCAAGTCCCTCTACGACAAGATCGGCGACGGTGACTGGCGTAAGAACAGCTGGGTGTCCCCTGACGACGCCGGCAAGAATCCTGCTCCGGCGAAGTACCGCACCTCCGTCTCCGAGACGAAATGGAGCGAGATCCCGGCCTACGCCAACCTCAAGTTCCGTCCGGGCAGCGGCTCTCTCACCTCTCTCGAGGACGGTCTGATCGCCTGCCAGCCGATGATGCGCATCGAGGAGATGTACTTCGACTATTTCGAGGCAGTGGCACACATTGAAAGCGTCGGCAAGGCCGCGGGCCTGCTCCAGGACTTCATCAACACCTACCGCTACACCGACGGCTCCTACGTCTGCAACGTCTCCACCCTCACCGACTTCATCAACGAACTGATGGTGCAGCGCCGCATCGAGTTCTGGGGCGAGGGCGTGAACTACTACGACTACAAACGTCTCGCCCTTGCGGTCACCAGGAACTACACCGGCACGAACTACGAGACCGACTACCGCCTCAACTCCTACAAAGGCTATGTGTCTCCTTGGATGAACTACATGATCCCTGAGACCGAGAAAGACCTCAACCCTGCGGTCATCATCGCGCCGAACCCTTCAGGAGCGATCTCTGTCAGCAACTAAACAATGAGCAAGAACTTTTAAGAATATGAACATAATGAAATTCAATGCATTCCTTTGTTCTTTTGCCGCAGGGCTCGGGCTTCTGGCCGTCTCCTGCACCAAAAGCGACGAATATGAGAAAGGGGCCGAAACCCCGGCAGGCTGCATTTCAGCATACTTTTCCTCCTCCAACAAGTCAAGCTTCGTCATAACTTCAGAGGAATATGCCCAGTCGGACATCCTTTCCCTCGATGTGGAGCGGGCTGTGTCAGACGCGGCCGCTGACGTGCCGGTCATCGTTGTGAGAAAAGACAGCGAATTCGAGATTCCGTCCACCGTCCACTTCGAGGCCGGAGAATCCAACGCCACGCTCAACGTGAAGATGAACGGACTCAAGGAGAAGACCGATTACTCCTTCACCATCAGGATAGCCGACGAGTACGCCGACCACTACACGGTCAGGGACGGCTCCGATGTCTACACCGCCAACGTGCTGATCGCCAAATGGGTCAAGGTCGTGGAGGACGGAACGTTCTACTTCGAGAACGAGTACTTCCCGACAGTATATTCCGACATCTACCATCTTGACGGCTACAACCAGTTCTACATCGAGAACTTCCTGGGATCCGGAATCAACCTCGGATTCTCCATCAACAGCTACGACTCGGTCAACGGAGCGTTCATTCCGTTCTCCGCCGAAGACAAGTCCACCTGGGCAGGACAGCTAGTGCCTCTCGACCATTTCCTCAAAGATCCTGACGGCTACGACTACTGGTGGCTTATGAACGACGCGGTCAACCTGGACTACGCTTCCTGGACTCCGGAAGGCTGGACAAGGTCCATCGACTACATCAACTTCTACACAAGCGACAGCACGGACTACGAGTACATCGACATGAACGGCTCGACTACATCGCAGACCGGATACCTCTGCTCGTACACCTACATGTCCGACGACAACAATCCGGGCTACGTCTACGTGTACTTCTACTGGAACAACATGGTTGAAGAGAACTAAAATCTGAAAGAGACATGAACAATTCATCGATATTTCTCCGCAAGGCGGGAACAGGGTTCCTGCTGGCCGCGCTTTGCCTCGGAATCTTCTCTTCCTGCAAAGACGAAGATGCCTTGATAAAACCGTTGGACTCCACAACCGCGGAACTCTACAATTCCACAGTCAGTTCGCTGACATTCACCTGGGACAAGGTGGCCAACGCCGTGCAGTACGGCTATGAGCTTAAGACCGAAGACGGAACCGTGGTAGCCGCCGATGTCACATCAGGTACAACCGCCACATTCACCGGTCTGAAGGACGACACCAACTACATTCTAGATGTGTGGGCATATTCAGCCTACGGCTCTCTGTATGACACGAAGTCAGCCGTCACATCGCTCACGGCGAGGACCGCGGCCATCGTGCCTCTGGCCACCCCTGCGCTGACCGTCAGCACAGAGAACGCCGCCACAGTCAGCTGGGAAGCCATTCCTAACGCGTCATCCTACAAGTACACCTGCACTTCAGACAACGGCACCGACATCTTCGGGACCACCACCGAGACTTACATCACCTTCAACGGCATCAAGACCGGAGAATACACGGCCACGGTGACAGCCGTGAGCGAGCAGGAGGCCTACAGCGACTCCGAACCTGCGACGGTCACCTTCTCCTATGTACAGGCCAGGGAGGTAAGCTGGAGAGCGAGCGGAACTGTCAACGACGGAGCCGACAACACCTGGAAGGCGACCCTGGTCGCCTGGAGCGACGGATCGTACACCCTCAAGGACTGGTACAACGTGGAAGGCTACGACCTCGAATTCACGGTCAACTCGGACGGCACGCTCAACATCACAAACAACGACAAGTCTTCGTCCAATATCTGGGTGGCCTCAGGTGACAATGTGGACGACGGCTGGGTCAATCTTTACACCGCAGCCTACGGTTCAAGCTACTATTCCTATTTCAACGGCACCAAGGTCTCCGGCAATTTCTACTGCTACAACTACAGGACAGAAGGTTACTATGAGTTCACCTGGAAGGCCGAAAAGACCGAGAGCTGGAGAGCTGCCGGAACAGTGAACGACGGAGCCGGCAACACCTGGACCGCCACTCTGGTCGCCTGGACCGACGGATCGTACACCATCAAGGACTGGTACAACGTGGAAG